>DASQZE010000245.1:0-6316 GCA_035638875.1 Longimicrobium sp. | reverse complement strand
CGCCGCGGCCAGCAGCCCCCGCTGCGACAGGTCGCCCAGCAGCCGGTCCAGCTCGGCCGCGGCCACGCCGCGCTCCACCTCGAACTCCGCGCACAGGCCGTCCAGCAGCGCGTCGCGCCCCAGCCCGCGCTCCAGCCCGCGGAACACGTGCGCGGCCGTGGCGTTCAGCCGGTAGTAGTTCTTGGTGTCCATGTGCAGCAGCACCGCCTCGCCGTCCAGGTGGGCGGCGAGAACGTCCTCGGGAACGCGGTGCGTGGGTACGTCGCTCATCGGCAGGGTCGCGGGTCGGGTCAGCGGACGACGGACGGGTGGCGCGGATTGCCCGTGACGGGGATTTCGTGCACCACGGCGGGCTGCGCGGGATCGATCCACACCAGGCGCGTGGCGTTGGCCGCGCCGAACTCGATGTACACCAGGCGCCCGTCGGCCGTCCAGCTGGGCTCGGCCTCGGCGCCGGCACGGGTGCTCAGCCGGGTGATCAGCCGGTCGCTTACGCGCACCGTAAAGATGGCCGGGTCGCCCTCGCGGGTCGAGGCGAAGGCCACGTGCGTGCCGCCCGGGTTCCACGCCGGGTCCACGTCCGCCGAGTCGCCGCCGGCCAGGATGGCGGCCGTGCCCCCCGCCGTCAGGTCCCAGATGTCCGCCGTCCCCTGGCCCGTGCCCACGAACGACAGCCGGTTGCCCGTGGGCGCCCAGCTGGGCGCGGTTTCTGGGCTGCCGGCAAAGCCAAGCCCGCCCGTGAACGCCGCCGCGCCCGTGCCGTCCACGTTCGCCGTCCAGATGCGCGCCACGCCGCTTACGTCGTTCGTGTACGCCATCCGCGTCCCGTCCGGCGACAGGGCGGGGGACGCCTCCGAGCGCGCCGCCGTGGTGGTGATGCGGGTCGCCGCGCCGCCGGCCGCCGGCATCACGTACAGCTCGGGGTTGCCGGCGCGCACGCTCACGAACAGGATCTTGCCCGCGGCCACGGACGGATCGCTGTCCACGGCCGGGTCGTCCGTAATCCGGGTGAGCCCGCCGCCGTCCAGCGCAATGCTGTACAGGTCGCGGTTGCCGGCCACCGACATGTCGAAGACGAGCGTGGGCGGCACGGCCACGGTCACCGGCAGGGCGCCCGTGCTGCCGTCGAAGCTGCCGCGCACCTCCAGCGCTCCGGCCGCCAGCAGCCGCACCTGTCCGCCCGGCAGCACCTCGCCGCCCGTGGAGGGCTGCAGCGTCCACGTCACGTTGGCCGCGGGGACGGCCTGCCCGTCGCGCGTCACGGTGAGCGTCAGCGTGCTCCCGCGCTCCGTCCGCCCCGCCGCGCTGATCACCAGGGCGCCCAGGTCCGCCACCTGCAGCTGCGTGCGTCCCGTGCTGCCGTCGTAGCTGCCGCGCACCTCCACGGTGCCCGCGGCCAGCAGGCGCAGCTGTCCGCCGGCCAGCAGCTCGCCGGCCGCGGCGGGCACCACGGTCCACGCCACCTGGCCGGCGGGCACGGCCTGCCCTTCGCGCGTGGCGGAAAGCGTCACGGTGGCGCCGCGCTGCAGCGTGCCCGTGGCGGTGATGGAAAGCGCGGGCGGCGGGCCGGAGGGCCCATCTTCGCATGCGCCCAGCAGGGCCGCGAGCAGGGCCAGGGGCGCGAGTCGGATCAGGCGAGATCGCAGGGGCACGGCGGGCACTTCGATGGGGTGAGGGATGGGTGCAGCTGCTTAAAGATGATGGGGATTGCGCTTATGCACCAGTGGGGAGGCCGGATGGCGATCCAGTGCGAGGCTGGACGCGCGTATCCCGCCGAGCATTCCGCTCCCCGCACCAAGGCCGCATCCCGTCCCCGTTTCGATCAGGCGCCCGTGCGCCCCGGGTGCCGGCGCAGGCCGGCCGGGTGACCGTGTAGCCGCGACGCCGCGACTTCAGCCGCTCTCCTCACCCCCGATCGGCCGCCTTTCTCCACCGCGCTCCGGCGCCGGAACAAACTCACGCAGGGGGCGGAGCAGGGGGAGATCCGTGATCGGACCCTGCTGCTCTGCTCCCTGCGTGAGGTTTCCATCGCTCCAGCCGCGGAGGGACGCCGGCTTCCGCGCCCGGCGTCCCTCCGCGCCGGTCCTGCTCTCCCCGGACTACGGCTGCTGCGCGGCCACCAGCGCCTCCAGCCGGGCCATGCGGGCCTCCAGGGCGGCGTTCTGCGCCCGGAGCGCCTCGTTCTCGGCGCGCAGGCCGTCGACCTGCTCCGCCGTGTACGACTGCAGCTCGCGCGTGCGCGCCTCCAGCGCCTGCACGCCGGCGAAGTTCACGCCGTCGATGTCCAGCAGGCCGATGGAGACGCCGTCCGTGCCCAGACCGAACGCGGCGCGGAAGTCCTCGGCGAACGGACCCATGTGCTTGACCTGTGCTCCCTCGGCCGTGTAGCTCCACGTGTTCACGGGGATGGAGCGGATGCGCGACAGCACGTCCTCGCCGTCCACCGCGGCAAAGTTGTCCTTGAGCAGGCGGCTGGACGAGCA
This sequence comes from Longimicrobium sp., assembly GCA_035638875.1. Taxonomy (GTDB): domain Bacteria; phylum Gemmatimonadota; class Gemmatimonadetes; order Longimicrobiales; family Longimicrobiaceae; genus Longimicrobium. Next base: position 3,833 of record DASQZE010000245.1, on the reverse strand, counting down.
GGCGAACACGCCCGAGCCCGGCGGCAGGTTGCACCCCGTCGTGAGCGTCGCGTTGGTGCGGAAGCGGAAGCCGCCGGCCGCGCGCACGGCGAACTCGTTGTTGGCCTGGGCCTCGATGGAGTCGGTGGTCGACGCGTCGCCAAAGACCTTGGCGCCCGTGTGGCCGTTGGTGCTGGCCCGGTAGCCGAAGGCCATGGAGTAGTCCGCGTCGGCCGTGGTCCGGTAGCCCAGGGCCACGGCCGCGTCGCCGTCGCTCCAGTTGTTCTGGCCGATGGCCACGCCCGCGTGGTCCAGCACGTCGTTGTTCAGCCCGAACGCCAGGCCGCAGGTGCCGATGTTGCCCCCCGAGCCGTGCACCATGTTGCCGCTGCCCAGGGCCATGCCGCACTGGGCGCTGGCCTCCACCGTGTTCTGGTTGCCCATGGCAAAGGAGTAGATGCCCGCCGCGGTGCTCAGCGCGCCGCCCGCCCACGAGTAGTAGCCGATGTTGGCCTCGTCGAACTGGCCGCCCGCGTCCGCGTAGCCCGCGCGGAACGCCACTTTCTGCGGGTGCCACATCATCCGCCATCCCGCGCCGCTGGCGGGGATGATGCCGTAGCCGATCTGTCCCAGGGCCACCACGCCGCCGGCCGAGTCTACCCGGAAGCGGTCTCCCGCGGGGCTGCCGGAGCGCAGCTGAAGGAGGATGTCGGACTGGGCGGCCGCGGCCGCGGGCAGGGCCAGCCCCGCGAGGGTCGAGAGAACGAGGATCGTGCGCTTCATGGCTCTATCCGGTTCAGGTATGTCTTTATCCGCGTCCGGCGCCCGGCCGCGGCAGGAAAAGAAGCCTCAGTTCGACTGGGTGCGGATGCGGAACGACTGGTTCCGGAGACGTCCACCCACCACGCGCAGCACGGCCCGGCTGGTGATGTTGCCCGTCAGGGTGTAGCGGCCGGTGACCTGCACCCGGGGCAGGGTCCCCTGCACCTGCTCCGCGATGCCCTCCAGGAACAGCCGGCCCGTGCCCGTGATCGCCGAGGAGTTGGTGACGATTACGCTTCCCCCGCTGTGCAGGTCGAACGCGCTCATGTCCACCGTGGGGACGACCCCGCCCGGCGCCGCGTCCAGGACGTCCAGCCCGCCCACGGTCTCGTTCTGGTTCAGCACGGGAAAGATCGTGGCGCTGGCGTCCGTGATCTCGGCCGTGTCCGTGGGCTGGGGAGCGATGCTGTCCGGCAGCCAGTTGGTCCCGTTCTCCCAGTTGGTCACGCCCGCCGCGCCCGTCCAGATGCGGCGGATGGGCGACACGTCCATCACCACCTTGCCGTGCCGCGTGCCTCCCGCTTCCGTGGCCACGATGAGGGTGGAGCCCGCGCGCTTGCCGTGCACCCGCCCGCCCGCGGGGGTGACCGCCGCCCGGGTGGAATCCAGGGACTCCCAGGTAAAGGCCGTGGGTCCCGCGTCCGGCTCGCCCACGACGTTGTAGGCCTGCGCCGTCAGCTGCCGCTCCGCGGCGGAACGCACGTCGAAGTTTCCGCTGATCAGCACGTAGCCGTCGGGCCAGGGCACCGCCGCCGCCACGTACACGCCAAAGTGGAACGTCTCCACCGTGGCGGGCACGTTGAAGGTCCATGTCTTGGGCGCGGTCACCTCGAACTGGTCCAGCACCCCGGGGTTGTACTGGTAGTAGTCCTGCCCGGCGGATAGGAAGAAGGCCTGTCCGTCCGCCGCCACCGTGATGGCGCCGGTTCCGGCCGTGGCCACCGGGGGCGTGGAGAAGAACACGCGTACCCCTTCGGCCTCGGCCGCCAGCGGGGGAATGGTGTCGGCCGTCCCCAGCGGCTGGGGGATCAGGTTGCGCACCGTCACGTCGAGAGTGAACACACCCGTCCCCGGGTTGTAGTCGGGGTTGGCGGAGGTGAGCGTTACGTACTCGTTCTGGTTGCCCACGATCAGGTGGCTGGGCGCTCCCTCGCCGCCCGCCGTGGGGCCGCACTTCACCAGCATCGTGCGCACTTCCACCCGGCAGTCCACGGCCTGCAGCAGGACGGGCTCGGCGGGCGGAGATGACGCTACGGGGCCGGTGAGCACGGGGCCCGCGGCGTCGTTGCGGTCCGTGCACGCCACCAGGGTGAGCGCGCTCACCGCCGCTGCGAGCCAGAGGGAGCCGTGTTGGAACAATTTCATGTCACAGCCCTGGGCTTGGGGTTCGCCTGCCATGCGCGCGCGTTCCGCGTCGCGGCCGCCGCCCGGGTGCGCGGATGAGTGCGCGGTCTGGCCCCTGGACACAGGGGTGCGCGCGCCCATTCCACGAGAAAGGGCGTAGCAGGGGTGTATCAGATCGCCTGGCGTGCTGCTCCGCCGGCGCAGTGCCGGTGGATGGGAAAAAGGCGGGCGGCCGTGCCAGGTGCCGGCCGTTCGCGCTGGGGTCACTCCGCGCCGTACGGGCCGGCGCCGCGGGTGGGGCGTCGCCGGCCGCGCCCGCGTTCGCCGCTACGTCAGAAGCAGGTGCTGCCGCCTCCGCCCGTGCCGCAGTCGCCGGGGATCTCCGAACCCGTCTGCAGCGTGAGCTTGTTCAGGTGGGGCAGGTCTTCCACACGGGGCGCCGTCCAGGGACGCCGTGCGTGCAAAGGTGCAGCGAGAGAGGAACTGGTCTGCATGCGTGGATCCTCGCGATGGGGACGCGGGCCGGAGGTTCCGCGTGACGCCGGAACGGCGCCGTTGCGGAAAGGGGGTTCCCTGCGCCGGCCGTGGGCGTGCCGATCGAAGTGCTGGTCGGGATGCCTGGATAGCCGGGAAGAAGGCGTACGGGTGCGCCGGTGATAGCCGGGAAGAAGGCGTACGGGTGCACCGGTGGACGGCGCATGTTCCGCACGGCCGCCCACTGCAGAAAAGATGCCGATAAACGTACGAAGTGGACTGCTCCAAGCGGACGGATCAGAAGAGATTTCAACCCCGTCCCAAGACGCGCGCGGCAGGTGCCTCCGCCCGCTTCGCGAGGGGGATTTCAGACGTGATGACAGGGCTCGCGATTCCCGGGAGAACCCATGTTTTCTCCAGGCGCCGCCACACTTGTTCAGCGATTTCGCCGACGTCCCGCCTTCGTCTGTTTCGCCCGCCGCGTATCCCGGTTGCGGTCCCGGCTCCCTCGCGGCAGCGGCTCCTCCTGGCGACGGAGCAACTCCTCTGAACGCAGGGGACCACGCATCGCTCACGCCGCGTATCCATCAACAGCGGGGACATACAGGCCACAGTGGGACATCAATGCCGGGCAGCGATGTCCCAGTGGTGCGGTCCGGGTGGCGTAACCGGGGGATGGAGGGCCCTGCGCCAGACCCTGTGCTTCCGGGGTTCCGCGACTGATTCGCCGGAAGCGAAGAGGCGGAGAAGATGTCCTCTCCGCCTGGCGCGCCCGGATGGCCGGTCCGTGGGTTCCGCTCGTGATCCGCGGGGTCGGCAGGGGCGGAACCGAGCTACGGGGTGGGGGCGGCCGGGACCAGGGCCTCCAGCCGCAGCAGGCGCGTCTCCAGCGCCTGGATGCGTGCGTCGCGCTCCGCGACCGCCGCCTCGAGCGCCTGGATGCGGTCCGCGTGGCCCTCTGTGCGGGCATCCAGCGCCTTTATGCCGGCGAAGTTCACGCCGTCGATGTCCAGGTGGCCAATGGCCAGCGGCTCGCTGCCCAGGCCGAACTCGCGCCAGAAGTCCTCGGCGAAGGGGCCCATGTGGCGCGACTGCCGCCCCTCGTCCGTGTAGTTCCAGCTGTTCACGGGAATGCGGCGCATGCGCTCCAGCACGTCCTCGCCGTCCACGCCCAGGAAGTTCTCCTTGAGGGTCATGCTGCTGGCGCAGCTGAT
>DASQZE010000244.1:0-3098 GCA_035638875.1 Longimicrobium sp. | reverse complement strand
CCAGGCACTCCACGCGGAGCGGCTGGCGTTTGATCGTATCCAGCCCCTTTCGCCCGTACTGGCGGTCGCCCAGCACGGGGTGCCCGGCGTGCCGCATGTGCACGCGGATCTGGTGCGTGCGCCCCGTCTCCAGTTCCAGCCGCACCAGCGTGGCCGCGGGAAAGCGCTCCACCACCTCGTAGCGCGTCAGGGCCGTCTCGCCGCCCTCGCGCACGGCGCGCAGGCTGGGGTTGCGCGGGTCCCGGGCGATGGGCGCGTCGATGGTGCCGCGGTCGTCCGCCATCACGCCGTCCACGAGCGCCAGGTACTCGCGGCGGATCTCGCCGGCGCGCAGCTGCACGTCCAGGCGGTGGTGCGCGTGCCCCGTCTTGGCGAACAGCACCAGCCCCGACGTGTCGCGGTCGATGCGATGCACGGGATGCACGGCCGCGTGCAGCCCCTGCTGCCGGATGTGCCACGCCACGCCGTGCGCCAGCGTGCGGTCCTGCTCCGGCGCGGTGGGGTGCACGAGCAGGAACGGCGGCTTGTCGATGACGAGCATCTCCGCGTCCTCGTGCACGATGGCGAGCTCCATCTCCACCGGCTCCAACCCCGCCGTCTCGCCCATCGCCAGCCGCGCGGCGATGACGTCGCCGGCGCGCACCTTGGCGGCCAGCCACGCGGGCTTGCGGTTGTGGCGCAGGCCCTTGGCGCGCGTGAGCTTCTGGATCATGCGGCGGCTCACGCCCATGGGCCCGGTGAGGATGTCCTGGACGCGGCGCCCCGCCTCGTCCGGCTGCACGGTGTGCTCCGTCCAGCGGTGGGGAAGCTCGGGGGCGGATGAGGGCTGCATGGCTCTGGCTGCTGGTTCGGTCGCGCGGCGTGCTCGGACGCGGCAATCTACGCGCCGGACGCCGTACGCGAAGGGGTCCGGCATCGCGCCGGACCCCTTCGTGGTGCATCGACCCGTCCCCATCTCCCGAAAACAGCAGGTCTCACGCGGAGTGCGCGGAGGGCGCGGGGCGAATTTCTCCTTGTCTTTGCTCGGTTTGGATCCACAAACAAGCGGCTTGCTTTCCTGAGGGAGGCGCCGCCGCGTCCCGCCGATCGACGAACCATGGCACCTACCGAAGGATCTACTGTGCCGTGCAGCAACCCGCACAGCCGCTGGGATCTTGCCTTGCGAAGCAGACCCTTCGGTCGCGCCCACGGGACGGTGGAGGGGCAGAGTCTGCGCGGGCGCTCCCACAGGAAGACGCAGCCCTTGGATTCGTCTCAGTTCGCGGCCGGCACGGGCGGAACGTCGAGGCGCTGGCCTTCCTTGATGCGCATCCGGACGTCGCCCGTGCACTCCCAGCGCGCAATCGGGTCGCAGCCGAGGACGAGCAGGCTCGCTTCGTATCCTGCCTCCAGCCGCCCGATGCGCCGCGCGGGAAAAATGAGGCGCGGCGTGGTCTCGCTCCACATCCGCAGCATTTCGGCGGGGCTGAACACGCCCAGGCCGGCCGTGTACGCCGCCTCCGGCACGGCGTCCTGGCCGTGCGTGTCCGACCCGATGGCCACGCGCACCCCGGCGCGATGAAGCGTCGCAAGATTGTGGATCTGCAGCGCCCGTGCGGCCCGAACGTTGGCCGTGTCGGACGATGTATATCCCACGATTCCCCGCAGCGGCCCCGCGATCACCACGAGCCCGGCCCGCGCCGCCCGCTGCGCATCCGCGTCCGTCAGCCGCCGCACGCCGGGATCGCTGCGGGGAGGAAGGTGGTAGCCGGGCAGGTGCGCCAGCATGTCCACGTCCGCGTCCACCGCCGTGCGGAAGTCCGCCGCGCTCTCCACGTGCGCCGCCACCCGCAGCCCGTCTCCGTGGGCGCGCCGCACGACGGCGGGGAGCAGCGCGGGATCCAATCCGACGTGCCCCAGGCGGCTGGTGTCGCGCGAAAGCTCGGCGTGGCGCTCGCTATTCACCAGGTAGGTCTTGATGACGTCCGGCCGCCCGGACACGATCCGCGGCCACGCCTCGTCCAGCTCCGCCTCGGAGCGGATGATGAAGTACGCGCGCCCTTCCGCCCTCCGGTCCGTCCACGGGCGCAAGGAATCCGCGTTGAAGTCGTAGCGCCCGCGCGCAAGCGTCTCGTAGATGAGGATGGGATGCCCGTGCGGCCCCGTGATCCCCGCGTCCGACCACGCGATGTCCATGGTCTCCGTGCGCGCCCAGTAGGGCATCACGGCGGCGCGGTCCATCCAGTTGGTGAGCGACATCCCGTAGAAGATGCCGTCGCGCAGGTACATGGGCCCCACGCGCTGGGCCATGGCCATGGATTCGAAGTGGTGCGCGTGCGCATCGCCGAACGGCGGCACCACGAATCCGCCGCCCAGGTTCACCACGCTGTCCACCCGGGCCGGCCGCCGCGCGGAGAAGACGCCGCCCGCGACGTACATCGTCCGCGGCTCGAAGCGCTCGCCGTTCCACCAGGTCCCGTTCTCCAGCGCGTAGGAAGGCGCCCCGTCCGCCACGGGCGCGGGCCCCGCCTGCGCGGCGCACCCCGCGAGCCCAAGCAGGGCGGGGAGGAGGAGGATGCGCACCCCCGCACGACGCGACGGAGATGGACGGACGTGCGGCGGACGATCGAGGAAGTGCATCGAGAGCTCCCGTTCGGAAGATGGGGACGGGCGGGATGCCTCGTCCGCTGCTTCTGATGGGGGAAGATGCGCCGGGGTTGGTTCGTGACCACCGCCGATCCCCCCGACGGGCCGTGGGTGCGGCGAACAGGCGCGGGCGGCGGTGAACGGCGGGGTGGAAAGCCGAACCGGAACAGCAACAGCAATCGCAGAGGTAACGGAGGACAGCAGAACGTTCCCCTGTTACCTCTGTTCCTCTGTGTGCTTCACTCCGTTGCCGTTTCCGCAGTTCTCCGCGTCCTCCGCGCCTCCGCGTGAGACTGCAGTAAACCCCGGGTGTACGATGCGCCTGAGAGTGTGTGTGTTTAAGATTCCTCCCGGGCTTCGAACACTCGGTTTGATTTCCTGAGGGAGCGCACGCGGGTAACCTCAACGTGCACAGGTCTTTGCGCGCGACCGAAGGATCTACTCCGCACAACCGGGGGGCGGGCCTCCCGCCG
>DASQZE010000243.1:0-10920 GCA_035638875.1 Longimicrobium sp. | reverse complement strand
GCCCGTGAGCGCCTCGCGGGCCTGCTCGAAGTGCCGCAGGTCGTCCGCGTCCACGTCCGGGCCGAACCGCGCCAGGGCCGTGGCCAACCGGTCCAGCAGCTCGCGCTCGCGGGCGCGGATCTCCGCCTCGCGATCCCCCAGGATGCGGTTTCGCTTGAACAGCTTGCCGATGGCCATCCCCGTCTCCCCCTCGCCGTTGCGTCCCCGTGCCCCCGTGCCGCCCCATGGCGGCCGCAATCTGCTCCGTTGCGCAAACGCGGGGCCGCGGCTCGCGTGGGAGGCGCTTGGGGCCGCACGGGAGGATGCGCAGGGCAATCATCACATCAAAGCAAACCACTTGCTTTTAAAATTTACGACCTAATATTTTAAAAGCATTCAGCGCTTTTAAAGAAACCTTTAAAAGCTTTCTCCTCACCACCGGGCAGCATCATGAATCGTGGACTGCAGGGGGAGGTTCTGCGCCGCCGTACCGGCGATGAAGAGTTTCAGCTCTTTGTACCCCGTCCCCTGCCGCCCACACCCGCACTGGTGGCTGACACCGAGATCAACGACCTGCTGGAGTTGGCAAACCGGGCGCTTGGCCGTATCGACGGGTTGGCGACGCTGCTGCCTGACCGTAGCCTTTTTCTTTATTTCTACGTACGGAAGGAAGCGGTTCTCTCCTCGCAGATCGAGGGGACGCAGTCCTCGATCCCGGAGTTGCTCCTGTACGAAAGTGAGGGTGCACAGGGGACCCCGTTCGACGACGTGCGCGAGGTATCGCGATACGTCTCGGCGCTGGACCACGGACTCGCTCGACTCCGTGCGGGCTTTCCGCTCTCGCTACGGCTGATCCGGGAGATTCATGGGGTGCTCTTATCCGATGGGCGCGGCAGTGAACAGACTCCCGGCGAGTTTCGGCGCAGCCAAAACTGGGTCGGCGGCACCCGCCCCGGCAATGCGCTTTACGTTCCGCCCCCTCCCGAGGAAGTGATTCCGTGCATGGGCGCGCTCGAGAACTTCCTGCACGACCGCCCGGGCCGCACGCCGACACTGTTGAAGGCGGCACTGAGCCACGTACAGTTTGAAACGATCCACCCTTTCCTGGACGGCAACGGTCGCGTAGGACGGCTTTTGATCACGCTGATCCTGTGCGCTGAAGACGCACTGTCTGCGCCCCTTCTTTACTTGAGCCTGTATTTCAAGGAAAACCGGCAGGAATACTACGACCTTCTTCAACGCGTCCGCACGGAAGGTGATTGGGAAGCTTGGCTGCGTTTCTTTCTGGCCGGTGTCGTTGCGACGGCGGAACAGGCCACCACGACTGCGCGCCGCATCCTCGACCTTTTTGACCGCGATCGTGACAAGATCGCCGGTTTGGGCCGGACGTCCGGCTCCGTGCTGCGTGTCCACGACTATTTCAGGCGAACTCCTCTGGCCAGTACAACCCGGATTGCCCAAGCGCTTGCACTCACGGCTCCGACCGTGGCGACTGCGCTCGGGCGCTTGGAATCGCTGGGGATTGTTCGCGAACGTTCCGGACGGAAATGGGGACGAATGTACACGTATGGAGAGTACCTCGACATCCTTGGCGAAGGCATGGAGCCGCTCCGCTGATCTCCACGACGGCGTCAGGGATGGCGCGGCATAATGTTCCCGACCGAACGACATCGCGACAGCAGATAAAGCCGCGGCGCCGCGGCTACAAATTCACACCCGGCCTGCGCCGACACCAACGAAGGCGATGCGCGAAGGGCGCCTTCCCCGATGGGGAGGCGCCCTTCTCCGCATCTGCCCGCATGCCCGTCAGGAGGCGTGCACCGGCTCCAGCGTCGGCTCGCCGCGGCCTTCGACGACGAGGATGTGCACCGGGCGCACCTCGATGGTCGCGTACGCGGCGCTGGGGATGCGCGCGGCGACCTCCAGCGCCTCGTCGCGGTCGCGGACCTCCAGCACGTAGAACCCCGCGATCATCTCCTTGGCCTCGGTGAACGGGCCGTCGGTGACGAACGGCTTTCCGCCCTTCACGCGCAGGCAGGTGGACTCGCGCTGCGGCATGAGGGCGTCCGCATGCACGAGGTGGCCGCTGCGGCCGATCTCGTCGTTGAAATCCAGGTGCGCCGCGTTCAGCGCGTCGAGCTCGGCAGCGGGCAGGGTCGCGAGCTCCTGCTCGTTCCAGTGGATGAGACAGACGTAGCGCATGGCAGCCGGCGTTGGGGTGGGACCGCGGGCGCGATGGCGGATTTCTCCAGCGCCGGCCCGCGATATACGATCATCCGCCCGAACGCGTCAAGCGCCGCATCCGTGGTGTCCGCGGAGGCGGACAGCGTGACGTTGTAGCCGCGAATTTATTCGCTCCCGCCTTGCCCGTGACCCGCTCCTGCACCGGCAACGCACCCACCACGCTCGCTGATCCGCCCGCCGTCGGGTGATCGCCCGCCACGCCTGACGCGCCCGGATTCCGCGCTCGCCTTCGGTGATCCGCTCGCCTACCCTGGTGATTCCCCGCCGCTCCATCCGCCCGCCGCGCCCTTGCCCCGCCCCGCCTTCCGCTACGGTGCCGGCCGGGCCGCCGCCGCGTCGCGGAGGCGCGCTGCCGTCTCGGGGGTCAGCGCGGCGCGCACGGGCAGGTTCTGCGCGCGCTGGAATGCCTTCAGCGCGCCGATCACCTCCTCGTCAAAGGTGCAGAATCCCGCCTCCGTCGGCGTGCCGTGGCCCGCGCGCGCCAGCAGGTTGCGCAGCAGGCACACGTGCGCGCCCGCCGGCGCCGCGATCCCCTGCGAGCCGTTGGGAAGAAAGTGGTCCTCGGGATGGAAGAGCGACATCCACACGCCGTACACCCGTTCCAACTCCAGGATGGGCTCCACGTGATCCTCCACGTGCAGGTCCGCGTAGATGTCGTCGCCGCCGCCGTATCCGCCGCCGCGCTTCACGATCAGCATCCCCGCGCCCTGCCGTCCCCGCCGGTCGCCGCCCGCCGCCTGCCCGGCCTTGAGCGCCGCCAGCAGCCGCTCGCCGAACGGACGCGCGGCGCTGTCGGCCTGCTGGTAGGCGCGGGCCATGGCATCCACCACCTCCGGGCCCGTGAGGATGTTGCCCTGCACGCTGAAGTGCGGCCCCGTGCGGTGCCCCGCCCACGCGCTCGCGCTGTCGCCCGTGAACGCGGCCGGCCGGCATTCGCGGTCCACGATGGCGAACTGCCGGTCCGCGATCCCCGAATCGCTGGCAACGAACGCCGCGCGCACCTCCTCTGCCGAGCGGCCGGCGCGCAGCATCTCCAGCCCGCGCCGCTTGAACGACACGTTGGCCGCCGCCTGCGTGGCGATGGCGCCCGCGTCCGCCTCTGCCGCGGGGACGATGGAGCCCGCGCCCACCACCCGCGACTGCACGGCCACCCCCCAGAACCCGCTCGCCGGGTCGCACGCCACGATGCTGAAGGTGGAGAGCGGCGGCGGACCGGCCTGCGCCGCGACGGCCGCGGGGGCGAGCACGAGCGCCGACAGGAACGGGAACAGGTGCGGAACGCGGAGCTTCATGGACGGCACATCGGATCGGGGTGGATGCGGATCGGCCAGGGGGACGAGCGGCCCGCCGGGCGAATGATGCCATTGAGAATCTGATGCGGTAAACGCAGCCCTCGCGCCGGAGCGAATGAATTCGCCGCTGGAAATTCGCGAAGTCCACCTTCGTGGACTGTCCGTCACGGGCCAGTGCCACGCCCCCGGCAAGGCATTCCGCCTGGTCGGGCAGTGGTGTCGGCGCAGGCCGACAGTGTGAAGTTGTAGCCGCGAATTCATTCGCTCCCGGCCGCCCCGCCTCTCCGGGTTCCGGAATCGGGCCGGCGTAGGACAGCCTTGCCCGTGCACTGCCCCGGGTGAATGAATCCGCTGCAGCAGGCACACCAAGTCCGCCTCCGCGGACTCCCGCATCCGGCGGATGCGCGTATCCCGTGCCCGCACGAGTTCCACGAAAAAAGATCCGCCGAACGCGATCTGCTGATGTTCGCGAATCGTGCGGGCTGCGTCCGGGTATGGGGGATGCGCAGCACCGTGCCGACCGCAATCTGCCGCCGCGAGAACGAATGTCCAGAGCCGCCCTCCGCTTCCTGCCGCTGATCGCCATCCTCTGCACCGCCGTCCCCGCGGGGGGCCAGGACGGGCCCGTGCTGCGCGGGCGCGTGGTGGCTGCGGACGGGGCGCCGGTGCGCGGGATGCGAGCCGTCGCGCGCTGGCAGCGCCGGGCAGATGCGCAGCCGCGGGCGGATTCGGCGACGGTGGATGCGGAGGGACGCTTTCGCATCGTGCTCCCCGCCGGACTGCCGGACTCGCTGACGGTGGTGGTGGACGTGGCGGATGGCGCGCCGCGCACGCACCATCCGTCCCTCGTCCGGCTGGCGCGCGGCGAGGCAGACCGGGAGCACGGCTTCATCCTGGCGCCGCGGGTGTGGATCATCGGCGACGGGTTCTACGCGGGACAGCGGGTGGAGATCAGCCCCACGCTGGCCCGTCGGCCGGCATGCGCGGGGTGCAGCACGTTCTGGGTGCGGATGCCGGGCACCCCCGGCGTGGGGTTCCAGGGATGGCCGGGGCCGCGCTTTCCCCTGCGCGTGGCGTTCGAGCGGGGCGGCAGCCAGCCGATGGGCGCGGCGCCCGACAGCGCGGCGTTCTGGCGGGCGGCGGCCGGGGTGGAGAACGCGCTGGGCCGGGACCTGTTCCGCGCCGTGCCCTACGCGCAGACGCTCTCCACCTTTCGCAACGAGGACCCGGTGGACGTGGTGCTGGTGCGCATCGACCGCTCCCTCACCACGGCCGGGCTCACGACGATGGTGGGGACGCGGGGGAGCATCGAGTACGCGGGGTTGGCGCTGCAGCGGGCCAGCGCGGCGCTGGCGCCCGGCGGCCGGGAGCTCGTTGCGCACGAGCTGATGCACGTGCTCGGCCTGGGGCACACCTGCGCCTGGCGCTCCGTCCTGGCCGAAAGCAACCGCTGCCCCGGCCTGCGCGCCTCCGCGCCCACCCCCGAAGACGTGGCGTACACCCAGCTACTGTACCGCGTCCGCGACCTGCAGCGCGACGGCTCCATGCGCTGGGGGCTGGACGCCGCGGTGGAGGGGGAGCGGATGCTGGACCTGCGCGATGGGACGGAATTGGCGGGCACTGCTGATCCAGGGATTGCGCCGGAGTGATGCCGTAGCGCGCGAGAGGGATGAAGCCGTCGCCCTGCGACGGGAGCCCTCTCCCCCGCCAGCCTTTTTGCTCGTTCCTCACAACGGCCGTCGACCCCTCCCCCAACTTCGGGGGAGGGGTTGTTTGCAGGCGGAGTTCTGTGCGCATGGCGGAGCGTGTGCCGGACCGGAAGGTCTCCCCCTCTCCCGTGCAGGGCAGGCAATCGAGGGTGCTGACAGGTCGTGTACGGGAGAGGGGGCCGGGGGGTGAGGGGCCCGCGCGGACCCTGCGGACCGGTCCCGAAAAGCCCGGACGCGCGGAGGGCCGAGACACACCGCGTGTCCCAGCCCTCTGGTCGAATCACCCCGCCGAACCCCTCACCCCGCCGGGTACAGCCGGTACCGGCTGATCTTCTGCTTCCAGGCGGCGTTCTCCGTCTCCCAGCGGCGAAAGATGTCGCGCGGGTCGTCGCCGCGGCGCACGGCCTCGGGAGCCCAGCGGCTGCCCAGCATCTGCAGCATGGGGCCCATCCCCAGCTGGCGCGGGTTCATCTTCTGGATCTCCGACAGGAACACCAGCGCCGTAAGCACCGGCTGGTACGCCTCGCGGTCCGTAATGCGGATGCGCACCGCCCGGCAGCGCTGGTTGCGGAACTGCATCCAGTCCGTGCCCCGCGGCGTGAACTCCGCCAGCTCGAACGCCACGCCGGGCAGATTGTACCGCCGCACGCGCCGCAGCAGCTCGGCGTTGTCCAGGTACGGCGCCCCCACGAAGCTGAACGGCGTGCTCGTCCCCCGCCCGATGGACAGGTTGGTCGTCTCCAGCATCACCAGCCCGCTGAACGAGAGCGCCGCGTCCAGCGTGCGGATGTTGGGCGACGGGTTGATCCAGCGCAGTCCCGTCTCGTCGAACCAGTCGCCGCCCCGCCACCCATCCGCTGGCACCACCGTGAGCCGCGTGCCCAGCCGGTACTCGCCGTTCACGTAGCGCGCCAGCTCGCCCGCCGTAAGGCCGTGGCGCAGCGGCACGGGAAAGTGCCCGGTGATCAGCGGGCCGCGGTTGCGCATCTCGAACTGCATCAGCGGCCCCTCCACCCGCGCCGTCACGGGGTTGGGACGGTCCAGGACGACGAAGGGGATGCCGGCCTTCGCGGCCTCTTCCATCGCCATCGTCATCGTCCACACGTAGGTGTACGCCCGCGCGCCGATGTCCTGCATGTCGAACAGCAGCACGTCGATGCCGCGCAGCATGGCCGGCGTGGGGCGCTGCGTGGCGCCGTACAGCGAGTGGATGGTCAGCCCCGTCCGCGCGTCGCGCTGCGAGGCGATGTGTGCGCCGCCGTCCACGTTGCCGCGGATGCCGTGCTCCGGCCCGAAGAGCGCCACCAGCCGCACGTCGGGGTGCTGGTGCAGCAGGTCGATGGCGCTGCGCCCGTCGCGGGTGACGGCCGTGTGGTTGGTGATGAGGCCCACCCGCTTGCCCCGCACCAGGTGCAGCGAGTCGCGCAGCAGCACCTCCAGCCCCGGCGTCACGGCCTGCGCCTCCCGGTGCGCCGGCGGCGTGGCCCGCACGGGCGCAATATGCGCGATCGCGGGGAAGGACGGCGGCGTGTGCTGCCCGTAGGACAGCGAGACGGCCGCTGCGGCAACCGCGGCGGTGAGCACAGTGGCGGCGGCAACGCGGACGGGGAGCGAGATGGACATTTCTACCACGTACAGAGGGTCGTCGTGCCGCAGCAGCCCGGTGTTGGCGGGGCGGCGGAGCAAGGATACGGCACACACCAGGTTGCGGCCCCCTTGTTCGGACGGCACCGCGCGTGACACTGCCTTCAAGCTGATGGAGAGGCGGCGTGATCCCCAGGGCGTAAACCCGCTGCGGCTGCAAAGTTCCGGCCCGCGGCGGAGGCAAATCCAACTTTCACGCCTGCGATGCCCGACGCCCGGCTCCTCCTTTTTGAGCGCAGGAATTTTTATGGATTTCTCGGCTTCGCGCCGGCACACGGAATTTGGACTTCCCGCTCCACCCTTGCAGCCTGTTTGCGACACAACACTCTGCACGCATACCTGTTGAACCGCTCGGAGTACGATGCTTTGTCGATTCCGTAATCCTCCGCAACGGCGCACCCTGGCGCGCGACCCGCGGGAAGCAAGAAACCAGATTCTCCTACGGACAAGGCATCTAAAACGCAACGGATAAAGGGTTTGTACAATAAACACGCGCGGATTCAGTCATTGACCGAGCGCTCTATGAACCATTACCTTTTCCGCACAAACATGCTTTTACAGGCCTGCCGCCACCTCTGGCCGGCATCGCCGTAGGGGCTTCCAACAAGCTGGGAGATGACATGCAGATCAAGCGGTTCATGATGGGGACGGCGGCCGCGCTCGTGCTCGCCGCCTGCGGCGACACTGAGAGTGCAAACCCGATGGCGTCGGCCGAGGGCGGGCAGGGGAAAGGCCCGGCGCTGGCCACCGCGCCGGTGGGCGCGCGCTGGAGCCTCTACGACGGGCAGACGCCCTCGGAGACGCTCGACGCGACGCCGGGCTGGGAGGTGGGGACCCGCCTCACCACCAACAAGCGGGGCAAGGTGATTGGCTTCCGCTTTTACCGCGCCTCGGGCGAGACAGGCACCAACACCGCCCGGCTGTGGACGAACAGCGGACAGCAGCTCGCCTCCGCCAGCTTTTCCGCGGGGGGCACGGGCTGGCAGACGGTGTACCTGCCCGCCAACTCTGCCGTGAGCCTGACCGTCAACACCACCTACCGCGTGTCGGTGAACACCAACACCGCGCAGGTCAAGACGGGGGGCGGCTACGCGTACAACGGCAACCTGAGCAGCGGGCCCCTGTTCAGCGACGGCGGCTACTACGGGCAGCCCACGGGAAGCATGCCCACCAGCAGCAGCGCCAGCTACTTCTTCGTGGACGTGATCTTCGAGGAGTACGTGCCGCTGCCCAACCTGTACGTGGGCGGCATCTACCTGGGCGGCACGGACTACTGGGGCAACGAGATCGCCACCCTCCGCGTCTGCAACAACGGCGACGGCGCGGCGGGCGCGAGCACCACGCGGATGAAGTACTTCTGGGCCAACAGCGGACCGTGGCAGTTCCAGTGGGACCGCACGTATGCCACGGCGGCGATCGCCGCGGGCAGCTGCACGGACCTGCAGGTCCCGTCGAATTCCGCTTCCGGGTCCAACCTTTACGAAGTCTTCGCGGACACGTACGACGTGCTGTACGAGTCGAATGAGGGTGACAACTTCTCGAACGCCGGCTGGAATCGGTGGCCCTGACCGGGACGCCGCCCGCCGATACCCGGTTCAGGCGCGGCGGCGGAAGCCGGAGCCGGACCTGACGGAGCGGTGACGGTCGCAGCATCGGCGCGGTGGCGCGGAGAACCGGGTTCTCCGCGCCACCGTGCATCTCGTGGCGGGTCTCCAATCCAGCCGCGGGTGACGATCCTCATCGGCCACCGGTGCCGTCGCGGCGCGTCCGCACCGGATCGCCATCCCGTGCAGAAGGGTTGTCCAGGGTTTGGGATCAGAAGGAAAGAAGGGCCTCCGGGCTGCTACAGAAGGGAGCAGCAGGGCGGACCGAATCCTGCAAAGGAAGTCCGATCCGCTGTCAAATGGCGGCTGGTGCAGGTACTTACGTTCCAAACAGATGCCCTACGTCGCTCCACGGATCGCCTACGAGTACGCAGTCCCGGCGCCCCGCGCCGTGGATCCGCGCCTCCATTCGCTCCTGCGCAGCTTCAACCACCCCGCGGGGCAGGTGGAGCCGCCACGGGTGCTGGTGATCGCCGCGCACCCGGACGACGAGACGATCGGCGTGGGCGGCATGTTTCCGCGGCTGGCGCGGTCGCTGCAGGTCCTGCACGTGACGGACGGCGCCCCCCGGCTGCGGCGCCAGTGGGGCCGGCAGGAGTTCGGCAGCTGGGACGAGTACGCCGCCCAGCGCCACCGCGAAGTGGAGTGCGCGCTGGCCGTTTCCGGGCTGAACGCGGCGGACATCTGCCGGCGGATGGAGGTGATGGACAGCGAGGTCTCGCTCAACCTGATCCCCGTTACCCGCAAGCTGATGGAGATCCTGGACGAGACGCGCCCCGAGGTGGTGATCACGCACCCGTACGAGGGCGGCCACACGGACCACGACGCCACCGCCTTCTGCACGCGCGCCGCCGTCACGCTGCTGGCCCGCGACGGCGCGCCTGTGCCCACGCTGGCGGAGTTCACCTCGTACCACAACGAGGGCGGGGAAAAGGTGGTGAACCGCTTTCTTCCCTGGGACGGCGCGCCGGTGACGGACGTCGCGCTCACGGACGAGGAAAAGGACATGAAGCGGCGGATGTACGACTGCTTCGTCACGCAGTACGGCGTGCTGCGCGACATGCCCATCCGCCTGGAGCGCTACCGCCCGGCCCCGCGCTACGACTTTACGCAGGCGCCGCACGCCGGCCGGCTGCGCTACGAGCGCTATCCGCTGGGCATTCGAGGCAAGCACTGGCGCCAGCTCGCCATCGACGCCATGGAGCACCTGGAGCTGGACCGCCACTGGGGCGCCCCCGCACCCAGGCCGGAGCCCGCGCTCGTCCTTACCCGCTGACAAGCACTCCGTCCCGGATACGAGAAGCCCCGCCCGGCACATGCGCCGGGCGGGGCTTCCGAGCTTCTATCCTGGTGACGTCCAGGGCATCACCGACGGCCCCAACCCGCAGTTCTCCCCCCTCCTTCCCGCGAAGCGGGGGAGGGGGGCCGGGGGGGAGGGGGCTCCCGCCCGGTGCATCGACTCCGCCATCTGCCTCGATCTGCTCTGACCCATCGGCCGACCAGCCTCAGTCCCCGGTCCCGCCGCTCCCGTCAGCCGAACATGTCGTCGCCGAACGCGAACCCGCCGCCGCCCTTGCCACCCTTCTTGGGCTTTTCCGGCTTGGCGCGCTGGTAGGCGCCGCTCTCCGCGCGGGCGATCTTGCGGTGCGCGGCCAGCCCCTCCAGCAGCAGCTCCGCCGCGGCGACGGTCATCGCCGTGTCGTCCTCGTCGTACAGGCCGGCCTCCTGCAGCGCCTCCGCCAGCCCGGGCACGCCCTGCAGCCCCTGGAGGCACGCTTCGGCGGACGCGCCGTCGCTGATCTGCAGCACCCCGCCGCGCTCGAAGTGGTCCACGACGGTGTCCAGCATATCCACCCCCCACGTGCGGTCGAAGATGCCGCGCGCGGCCGCCGCGATCAGGTCGCGGGCAATGGCCTCGGCGCCCTGCATCTCGCCCTCGTACTCCAGCTCCATCTTGCCCGTGATGGAGGGCAGCGCCGCGTACACGTCCGCCACCCGCGCCAGCACCCGCGGCTCGTTGCTCGTGAGCGCCCGCCGCTCGGCGTTGGACACGGCCGTCTCCATCACCGAGATGGGCATGCGCTGCGACACGCCGCTGCGCCGGTCGATGCGCTTGTCGTCGCGGGCCAAAAAGGCGACGCGCTCCACCAGCTCCGCCACGAACGGGGGCACGGACACCGGCTGCCCGTCGCCGTCGCGGCGCGTCCACGCCTCCTGCGCCGTGATCTCCATCCCCTCTTCCGTCGTCCGCGGATAGTGGGTCAGGATCTCGGCGCCGATGCGGTCCTTGAGGGGGGTGATGATCTTGCCGCGCGCCGTGTAGTCCTCGGGGTTGGCGCTGAAGACGAGCATCACGTCCAGGGGCATGCGCACGGGAAAGCCCTTGATCTGGATGTCGCCTTCCTGCAGCACGTTGAACAGCCCCACCTGCACCTTGCCCGACAGGTC
>DASQZE010000242.1:0-5139 GCA_035638875.1 Longimicrobium sp. | reverse complement strand
GGTCGAAGTCCGTCTCCGCCAGCGCGAACGTCACCGGCGTGCCGTCCGCCACGCGGGCGTACGTGTACTCCACCGTCTCGCCGCGGCGGAAGACCGCCAGCTGCTCCGACGTGAGCGCGCGGATAGCGGCCGCGGCGGGCTGCGTGTTGCCGCCGTGCACCTTGCCGATGGTCTTGAAGTTCGGCTTGGCGCTGAACGTGACCAGCTCCTCGGCGCGGTGCATGAACTCCACCGTGCGCACGTTCAGCTCGTCGCGCAGGATCTCCAGCAGCGTGGCATCTACCCCGTAGCCGTCGGGCACCACGGCGTACAGCGTGCCCAGCGGCTGCCGCACGCGGATGCTCACGGCGTCGCGCGCCGCGCGCCCCAGTGTGGACAGCGTGCGCACGGCCTCCATCCCCCGCTCCAGCCCCGCGTCCATCGCGGCGGAATCGACCGCCGGGAACTCCGCCAGGTGCACGCTCTTGCCCGTCAATCCGCGGTGCAGCCAGTCCGTGACGAACGGCGCGAAGGGCGCCATCAATCGCGACACCGTTACCAGCGCCTGCTGCAGCGTGGCGAACGCGGCGCGCGTGTCCGCCCCGTCGGCGCTCCCCCAGAACCGGTCGCGGGAGCGGCGCACGTACCAGTTGCTCAGGTCGTCGACCACGAAGTCCGCGATGGCGCGCACGGCGTGCGTGAGGTTGTACCCCTCCAGGTCCGCCGTGACCTCCGCCGTCACCGACGCCAGCCGCGACAGCAGCCAGCGGTCCAGCACCGAGCGCTCCGCCGGCGCCTCGGACTCCGCCGTCCACCCCTCCAGGTTGGCGTAGAGGGCAAAGAAGCGGTACGTCTGGCGCAGCGTGTCGAACGTCTTGCGCTGCACCTCCTTGACGCCGTCCGGATCGAAGCGCTTGGGCAGCCACGGGTTGGACGCCGACAGCAGGTACCAGCGGATGGCGTCCGCGCCGTACGTGCCGATGGCCTCCCAGGGGTTCACGATGTTCCCCTTGGACTTGGACATCTTGCTGCCCTTGTCGTCCAGGAGCATGTCGTTCACCACCACGTGCCGATACGGCGGCTCCGTGTTGCCCAGCAGCGTGGAGATGGCCAGCAGCGAGTAGAACCACCCGCGCGTCTGGTCCACGCCCTCGGAGATGAACTCCGCGGGAAACTGGCGCTTCTGCTTCTCCGTGTTCTCGAAAGGGTAGTGGTGCTGCGCGAACGGCATGGAGCCGCTGTCGAACCACACGTCGATCACCTCCGGCGTGCGGCGCAGGGTCCCCGCGCACTGCTCGCACGGCCACGCCAGGTCGTCCACGTACGGCCGATGGGGATCGGGCAGCTCGCTGAGCCCCGTCTTTTCCCTGAGCTCCGCGAACGAGCCGATGAACTGCACGTGCTGCGGCTCCGCATCGCACACCCAGGCCGGCAGGGGCGTGCCCCAGTAGCGGTTGCGGCTGATGGCCCAGTCGATGTTGTTCTCCAGCCACTCGCCGAACCGCCCCGAGCCCACCTCCGGCGGAAACCAGCGCACCTGGTCGTTGTTGGCGATCAGCTGCTCACGCACCGCCGTGGTGCGGATGAACCACGAGTCGCGCGCCATGTACAGCAGCGGGCTGCCGCACCGCCAGCAGTGCGGATAGCTGTGCTCCTCGCGCGACGACTTGAAGACGAGCCCGCGCCCCTTGAGGTCGATGAGCAGGTCCGTGTCCGCGTCCTTCACGAACTTGCCGCCGACGAGGGGCAGATCCTCCCGGAACAGGCCGCGGTCGTCCACGGGGCGCAGCACGGGGAGCCCGGCGCTCTGCCCCAGCGCGTAGTCGTCCGCGCCGAATGCCGGCGAGATGTGTACGATCCCCGTGCCGTCGCCGCTGCTCACGAAGCCCGCCGCGTACACGTGCCACGCGTTGCGCACCTGCTCGTCCGGAAATCCCTCCGGCTGCACCCAGTCGAACGGGCGCTGATAGGCCAGGCCCACCAGCTCCTCCGCCCGGTACGACCGCACGATCTCCGCGTCCTCGCCGAACAGCGGGGCCACGCGGGCGCGGACCAGGATGTAGCGCCGGTCGTCACGCGCCACCTCCACGTACTCCTCGTCCGCGCTGATGGCCAGCGCCACGTTGCTCACCAGCGTCCACGGCGTCGTCGTCCACACCAGCAGCTCGCGGCCGTCCGGCTGGCCGTCGTCGCCCAGCACGGGCATGGTCAGGTACAGCGACGGGTCCTTGACGTCCTTGTAGCCCTGCGCCACCTCGTGGCTGCTGAGCCCCGTGCCGCAGCGCGGGCAGTACGGCAGGATCTTGTGGCCGCGGTAGAACAGGCCGCGCTTGTTGATCTCCGCCAGCAGCCACCACACCGACTCCACGTAGTCCGGGTGGTAGGTCACGTACGGGTCGCTGTAGTCCAGCCAGTAGCCAATGCGGGCCGAAAAGCGCTCCCACTCGTCCGTGTAGGTGAGCACGGACTCGCGGCACACCTCGTTGAAGCGCGCGATTCCGATCGCCTCGATCTCGCGCTTGCCGCTGATGCCCAGCTTCTTTTCGGCCTCGATCTCCACCGGCAGGCCGTGCGTGTCCCAGCCGGCCATGCGCGGCACCCAGCGCCCCTGCATGGTGCGGAAGCGCGAGACCGTGTCCTTGATGGTGCGGCTCAGGACGTGGTGAATGCCGGGGCGCCCGTTGGCCGTGGGCGGGCCCTCGAAAAAGACGAAAGGCGCGCCGTCCGCCGTCTGGCGAAGGCTCTGCTGAAAGGTGTCTTCCTGCTGCCAGCGGCCCAGGACTTCGTCTTCCAGCGCGGTTACGCTCGGGGGAAGCTCGGGAAACGTGCTCATCGCTACCGGTCTGGTCTTTACGGGACGTGGAACCGTTGAAAGTAATGCGTCGGACGGCGTTCGGACACCGGCGGCGTTCGGGTGTGGGGATGAAGACGGCGACGGAGACGGCCTGGCTGCACGGGTTGGGCGTGCCCCTCCGCTGCGCTCAGGGTCGGGCTGCGCGCGCCATAGGGCACGATACAACTGTGCCCAACGGCGCCGAGCCCCCTCCGCGTCAGGGCAACGATACTGCTGTTGCCCCGCCGCTCCGGGCTCTCGGCCCTGCGGGCGCGCATCCCTCACGCAACGGCGCCCCTCCCCCGGCCCCTCCCCGCGCAAACTGCCGCGCGGAGAGGGGAGAACGGCGTCCGGACCGCGGGGTCCGCGCGGGCCCCTCACCCCCCGGCCCTCCCCCCCTCCCCCAGGGGTTTTGGGGGGAGGGTGGGCGAGTAATGCGAGCCCGGGTGGGGGCGCTCTCGGACTCCGCTCCGCGCCGGATTTTTGGCCCCGCACGAAATCCGCCGCGCCCCGGAGCAGGACGCGGCGGATCGGGACTGCGCCACGCGAAGAGCGCGCGGATCCGCTCAGCGGGTGGCGAGCGGGTCGGTCGGCTCGGGAAGGGCGAGCAGCTCGTCCAGCAGCTTGCGGCCCTCGGGCCAGGCGCCCAATCCGCTCGCGGAGTTCAGATGTCCCACGGGCCCCACTTCCACGAGCCGGCTCCCCCACGACTCCGCGAACAATTTCGCGCGCTCCATGGAGAGGTACGGGTCGTCCGTGCTCGCGACGAGGATGGTGGGGAATGGCAGGGGCTTGAGCGGCATGTTCGCGAAGCCGCGCGCCTCCAGGGGAAAGCCGGCGCCATCCACGTCCGCCGGGGCCACGAGCAGCGCGCCGCGGACGGTGCGCGCCTGCAGGCAGCCCCAGTGCACGACCGTCGCGCATCCCAGCGAGTGCGCGGCCAGCACCACGCCGCGCCCGGCCCGGCGCACGGCATCGTCCAGCTGGCGCACCCACTCGCGGCGCTCGGGCGCATCCCACTCGTACTGCTGCACGCGCGCGAACGACGGGTTCTCCGCCTCCCACAGCGTGTGCCAGTGCTCCGGCCCGGAATCCCACAGCCCGGGCACCATCAACGCCGTCGTCTTCATACGTCGCGTAGCCGCACGGCCAGGCTGGTCGCGTAGGGCCTGAACCCAAGCCGACGGGCAATGCGCAGGGATTGCGTGTTGGATTGAAGGGCGCGGTGCTGCGCGATGAGTCCCGCCTCCAGCGCCGCCCGCGCGGCGGACGCGAACACCGCCGCGCCCAGCCCCCGCCCGCGGTGCGCCGGGTGCGTGACCACGCCCAGGTGCGCGATGCGTCCTGCCCACACCTCGTAGCCCGCCCGTGCGGCCAGCGCTCCGTCCACGAACGCGCCGAACACGGGCATCCCGTCCAGGTCGCCACTGCCGTGGTCCCACTCTTCCGACGGCATCGAGTCGCGAAGCGCATCCAGCGCGGACCGGTCCGCCTCCGTCAGCGGCCGCAGATCCGCGGCGACGGACACGCCGCGAAAGGTATCTGAATCCGCGTACTGGATCACCGCCGGCCCCACGAGGCTGTCCACCCGCGCGCCGAACACAGCCCGCCAGCGATCCGCATCCTCCACCAACCCGCCGGCTACCGCATCGGCAGCCGCCTGGCCAAAGGGCGCGAGCATGTCCGCGGGGAGGGAGACGAGCGGCGCCGCACCGAACGCCTGGACGTAGACGCCGCGGTAGTCGGAGAGCGCCGCGGCGTGCGCGATGGCGAGGGGGCGCGGCGGGCGCAGGCGGCTGCGCGGGACGCCCAGGAACGCGGCCCAGTAGCCGTCGACCGTGTCGATCGTGGCGGGGGCGAGCATGGCGGCTACAGGCGCTCGACCACGCCCTCCACCAGCGCCGTCAGCCCGGGCTCCGCCGCGTTGGCCGTGGCGATGATGCGCGTGATGTTCGCCGGTTCCAGCGCGTCCGGCAGGCACTGGTCCGTGATGATGGAAACGCCCATCACCCGCATTCCCCCGTGCACGGCCACGATCACCTCCGGCACCGTGGACATCCCCACCACGTCCGCGCCCATCGTCCGCAGCATGCGGTACTCGGCGCGCGTCTCCAGGTTGGGCCCGGCCACGGCCACGTACACGCCGCGGCGCAGCGTGATCTTCCGGTCGAGCGCGATCTCCATGGCCAGCGCCTGCAGCCCGGCGTCGTACGGCGCGGACATGTCGGGAAAGCGCGGACCCAGGGCGTCCACGTTGGGGCCCGTGAGCGGGTTCTCGCCCAGCAGGTTGATGTGGTCCGTGATCAGGACGAGGTCGCCCGGGCCCC
>DASQZE010000241.1:0-9797 GCA_035638875.1 Longimicrobium sp. | reverse complement strand
CCAACCCCAAGGTGCGCGTGGAGTGGAACTCGCAGGTGACGGAGGTGCTGGGCGACGACTTCATCACCGGCCTGCGGCTCAAGGACACGGTCACGGGCGAGGAGCGCGAGATGGAGGTGGGCGGGCTGTTCGTGGCCATTGGCCACACGCCCAACACGGCGTTCCTCAAGGACCAGATCGAGCTTACGCCGCACGGCTACCTGGTGGCACCGCAGGCGTGGCGCACCGCCACCACCATCCCCGGCGTGTTCGCCGCCGGCGACGTGATGGACGACTACTACCGCCAGGCCATCACCGCCGCAGGCACGGGTTGCATGGCCGCGCTGGAGGCAGAGCGGTGGATGGCGCACCACGGCGTCGCCGAGGCCGAGTCGCCCGTGCTGGAGACGGCGGAGAGCTCCATCGGGGCTCCGGAAGAGCAGATGGCGTAGGACGGCAGGGAACAGGGAATAGGGAATAGGGAATAGGGAATAGCGGGATGAAAAGCCGCGGCCTCCTGAGATGGAGGCCGCGGCTTTGTTGTTGTCCGCGGAGGCGGACAGCGTGAAGTTGTAGCCGCGAAGCCGCGAATTCATTCGCTCCCGCCTGCCGCGAATTCAATTCATTCGCTCCCGGCTACGCCCGCGCCATGGCTCTCGTTACGCTCCGGCTCCCGCCTCCGTCCGTGTCCGATTGCTCCGCGCCGGCGCTCTGCTGCGTGCGGGCTGCTGGTCCGCCTTGTTCCCCCTCTACGAACTCCGCCCCGGGCCGCGGCGGCCGCCCATGGCGGCGTCCACGCTGGCGGGGCCGGCGCCGTTGCCGGCGAAGTACAGCCAGATCAGCGCGTACAGCAGCGCCAGCTCACCGCCGTTCTGCACGGGCAGGCCGCCCTGCGGCATGTGGGCCATGAAGTACGCCGCGATCATCAGCAGGAACAGGATCGCCGCCACCGGCCGCGTCGCCAGGCCGATGACGATCAGCAGCCCGCCGAACAGCTCCAGCACGCCGGCGAGCCCCATCTGCCCCATCAGCTCCACCTTCATCCCCTTGCCGTCCACGCCCCCCAGCGCGCCGAACAGCTTCTGCGCGCCGTGCTGCATGAACAGCAGCCCCGCGCCAATGCGCAGGATCGCGTGCGTGGGCCGCGCCAGCCGCGCCATCGCGCCGAACGGCCCCGCCGGTGCGCCCGTCCCCGTGTAGTCCGTCATCGCTTCTCTCCTCCGGATGTCGCGTTGATTGCCCCGACTGCATCCCTGCGCCACGGGCTGATGTGTAACCAAGTAAGTTGCAAATCGTCCGTTCCGCAAGTCCTCCGTGCAACGACCATCCGTTACACGCGCGGTTTAATCCGTTGGACACTGGGTGCGTTAACATCCAGCGGGCGCCGCACGTCTCTATCCTGGAAGCGCACCATGACGGCGGCCGGGGCTTAACAATCCGCCGCCTCCACGCGTCTCCTTCTCAGACGGGCCACGGAATCCAGTCCTCCGCGGCAAGCACATCCGAACCGGAGCATCTCGACATGAAGTTCGCCAGTCGTTATTTCGTGGCGGCGGCCTTGGCGGCCGCGCCCCTTGCCGCCCAGGCGCAGACCACGCCGCCCCCCGCCGCACAGGGCGAGCAGGGTCGTGACGGGCAGCGCGGTGACCGCGGCCGCGGCGAGTTCCGTGGCCAGCGCGGCGGGCCCGGCATGGGCAGCCCCGTGCAGCGCATGATCAGCCAGCGGGAGCGGCTCAAGCTCACGGACGCGCAGGTGCAGCGGCTGGAGGGCATCCAGCGCGACCTGCAGGCCCGCAACGCGCCCCTGCACCAGCAGCTGCAGGCAATCTTCCCCGAGCGTGCCCAGCGCGCGGCGGCGCGGCCTGACGGTGCGCGTCCGCAGGGCGAGCGGCGTGCCCGCCCCGACAGCGCCCAGCGGCGTGCCGACCGCGCGGGACGTCGCGGCGACCGTCCGCAGCGCACGGAGGCGCAGCGCCAGCAGATGCAGCAGCGCCGCGCGCAGGCCGAGCCGGTGATGGCGCAGCTGCGGCAGAACACGGAGGCGGCGCTCACGCAGGCTCGCTCCGTGCTCACCGCGGAGCAGCAGGCCCAGGTGCGCCAGTGGTCGGAGCGCCGGGGTGACCGTCGCGAGGACCGGCGCGACGGCCGTCGCGAGGAGCGCGGCGAGCGCCGGGGCGGTGAGCGCGGCGATCGTCCGCGCGGCACGAGCCAGTCCCGCTGATGGACCGGTCCGCCGGGGCGACCATCGCATGGCGCGCCCGGGCGGGCTGACCGGGGATGAGGGGAGAGCGATTGACGGAGAGCGATGCGGCACTGGTCGCGCGGGCGCGCGGCGGCGACGGCGCGGCGTTCGAAACGCTGGTGCGCAGGCACCTGCGGGCGGCCTACGCCGTGGCGCTGGCCCAGCTGGGCGAGGAGGCCGATGCGCAGGATGCCGTGCAGGACGCCTTCGTCACGGCGCTCAAGCGCATCGAGGACTGCCGCAAGCCGGACCAGTTCGCCAGCTGGCTGCTCGCCATCGTGCGCAACCGCGCCCGCGACCACCGGCGCTACCGCACCGTGCGCGACGCGCTCCCGCTGGACGCGGCAAGCGAGGCCGCGGACCGGCGGGCGGACCCCGGGCGCGATGCGGAGAACGCCGAGCTGCGCGAGGACCTGCTGGGGGCGCTGGACACCCTCACCCCACTGCAGCGCGAGGTCATCCTGCTGTACGACGTGGAAGGGTGGAGCCACAAGGAGATCGGCGGCAAGCTGGGGATCTCCGACGGGTCGGCGCGCGTGCACCTGTTCAACGCGCGGCGGGCGCTGCGTGACAAGCTGACGGAACGACATCGGGAGGTACGGTGAACATCGAAGACGGCTTCCGCGACCTGGCGCCGCTCGATCCCACGCGGGACGCCGAGCGCTGGGAGCGCATGGTGGCGGGGATCACGGCGGCGGCGGCGCCGGAGCTGGCCCGCCGGGCACGCCTGCCCGCGCCGGGGATGATGATGCTGCTGGCGGACTGGGTGCGGCCCACCGTGTCCGCGGCGGCCCTGATGGCGGCCGCCGCGGGCGCCTTCCTGGTCGCGCGGCCGGATACCGTTTCGGCGGAATCCGCGAGCCTGGCATCGGAGCTGGGATACTCCAGCACCGTCGCCACCTGGGCAGACGCGGAGAGCGCCCCGTCCCTGGAGGAGATGATGGGCCTGGAAGGAGTTTCGCCATGAGCGGCGACAACGGGAGCCGCGCGCGGCGCATGCAATGGATCGCCGTGCTGACGCTGCTGGTGGTGTTCGTGGCCGGCGGGCTGGTGGGCGCGGCCGTGGAGCGCGGCCGCGACCACGGCGGCCGCCGCGGCGAGGGCCCGCCCCGCGAGGGCCGTCGCGGCGGACCGCCGCCGATGTTCGCCGGGGGCAGCCCCATCGCCCGGCGGCTGAACCTGACGGACGCGCAGCGCGACAGCATCGAGCACATCACGGAGCGCGACCGCGTGCGGGCGGATTCCCTCTTCCGCGAAACGCGCCGCGGCATGCGTGCGCGGTTCGACAGCACCATGATGGCGGTGGATTCCGTCCTGACCCCGCGGCAGCGCGTGGAATGGCAGAAGATCCGGCAGGAGCTGCGGGCGCGCGAAGGCCGTGGGCGCGGACGCGGAGGCCCGGGCAGACGTGGAGGGCCGGATGGCGGAATGCCGCCCGGTCCGCCGGCCGCGGAGCGGGCGCCGGCGAGCTGAATGATCACAGTGGGGGAGCGCGGTTACGCGCTCCCCCATCGTCGTTTGGTCGGATGGAATCGAAAAGAATGTCTTTGATCGCGCCCTGGCCGCGGCTACGTTGCATCCCGACGTCGATCTTGATCCATCGTCCTTAACGCATGACGGAGAGCATCATGAAGAAGCTCAGGCTGAGCATGGACGCGCTGCAGGTGGAGACGTTCGAGACGCTGACGGTCGTGTGGAGGGAGGTTGGGACGGTGCAGGCACGGGGGGCGGTCGCGAACGCGATGCATGCCGACGAGGGTACGGAGGCGTCGAACTGCGCCACGTGCGATACCTGCCAGGGCCCCAACTGCTGCGGCTGCGCCAACTCCACCGAGGCGTGACACAACATCGACAAGCGCCGGTTCCGGCTTGAGGCGCTGAAGCCGCCGCTCGGACTGCCAGAAGCCCCGTTTCGGCGCGACGCCTGTGCCGAGACGGGGCTTCGCACATCTGCCGGTGATGCGGAATGCCCGCGAATCGGCCTTTCGAACCACGCGACGGGGCACGGCACTCTGCCCGCGACGGAACCGTCGGCGAAGGCCGACATCACGTTTTCGGTGCCGCGACTTCAGTCGCCGGGTCTCGATCGCCGCCCCGTTTGTCCCGATCCGCCAAACCGCTCGCGCACGTAACCTGCTCCGCGTCAGATATCGTCCTGAGAGTGATTTTTCAACTATGAATTTCCATAAAATCATCTATGTTCATCTTTAGCAACAGCTTGTGCGTAATGTCAACCCTGCCAATCCAATGAAATTGTGTTAGATTAGAGGATCGCCACAACGGGACGCATGTCGTCCCCCACCGTGGGGTGGGAGCAGTCTGGGCTCGTCCTCGCCGTGTTTCTTGTTGATGTGAAGGAGGAGCTGCGATGAAGTTCACGCGCACTCGCCATATGGATAGCCGTCGTGATTTCGAACGCCTGCGCGGGGAAGCGACCAGCCTGCTGCGCTCGCGTGCCGTGCAGTCCATGCTGATTACGACGGCGGTGCTGCAGACGATTTCCGTCGTCGGCGACAAGCACCCGCAGCAGCCCGCAAAGGAATCGTCCGTCAAGCCGACGGCCTTTGCGCAGCCCCTGGCCCCGGTGGCGGCCCCGTACATCCGCCGCGCCGAGGCGAATCTGAAGACGCCCGCACCCAAGACGGCGGCGGCCGAAAAGCTGTCGGAGAAGGCCGCGGACGCCACGGAGCTTGCGGCGGAGTATCGCGCCAGGGGCTACCGCGTGCCCGACACGCTCGCCGAGCAGATCGTGGAGGCCGCGACGGACCACGGCATCGAGCCGGACGTGGCGTTCGGCCTGGTGGCGACGGAGAGCGGGTTCCAGCGCACGGCGCGCAGCCACGTGGGCGCCATTGGCCTTGCGCAGCTGATGCCGGCCACGGCGCGCTGGCTGGAGCCCGGCACCACGGGCAAGGACCTGGAGAACCCGGAGACCAACCTGCGCCTGGGCCTGCGCTACCTGAGCAGCCTGATCCGGAAGTACGACGGCGATACGGCGCTCGCCCTGACCGCGTACAACCGCGGCCCCGGCACCGTGGACCGCGTGCTGCGCCGTGGCGGCGACCCCGACAACGGCTACGCCGGCAAGGTGCTCGGCTCCGAGTAGGCCGGGTGCGGAAGAAACGAAAGGCCGGTGCGTCCAGCGACGTACCGGCCTTCTCCATCCTGTCTGGTCCCCAGCGATGTAGTTGCTGTGAAAGCAGTTGAAGCCCTGTTCGCAGAGCGCGTCAGCGCGAGACAGGGCTTGCCGCTGTCCCAGCGGCGGCTTTAGCCGCTCAGGACGGACGCGGGCGCTCCCGGCTAGTTCTGATCCTCGGACGTACCCCCGCTCATCCGCTCCGGACGGAACCGCGCTTCATGGCCTGGTTCTGATCCTCGGACGTACCCCGCTCATCCGCTCGGGACGGATGCGTGCGCGCTCGCGGGCTCGATTTCATCCCCCGTGGACACCGGCTCCCGCCTTCGACGGCACGCCCGCGCCAACGAGAAAAGCCCCGCCCGCGTATTCCGCGGGTGGGCTCTTCGCGCATCCATCCGTATCCGTCGCGATCGATCCCGAATCCGCTCAGTGCGTCTCGGGGTAGCCGCCGACCCGGAGCTTCTGCTGCGGCTTCACACGGGTCGGCGGCGGCGGGGGCGGCTCGTCCACGCTGCCGCCCAGCCACTCGCCGATGCCCCGCATGGTGCGCCCGAACCATCCGCCGGCACCCTCCGGGTGCACGGGGCAGTACTGCGTGGGCTCCGTGCCCGCGATGAAGTACTCCGTGTGCACGCTGCCGCCGGGGCAGGCGCCCGTCGCCAGCATGCCCGTGTGGCGGTCCACCGACGCGCTCACCAGGTCGCTGGGCGGGTTCCACGCCGCGGGCGCCGTGTGCGACTGGTAGTATCCCGCCATCACCTTGCCCCACACCGGCGCCGCCAGCCCGCCTCCCGACGCGTTGCTCAGGATGCGCTGCGGCCGGTCGAAGCCCAGCCACACGCCCGCCACCACGTCCGGCGTTGCGCCCACGAACCACACGTCCGCCGCCTCGTTGGTCGTCCCCGTCTTGCCCGCGGCGGGGATGGAGTACGGCAGCCCCGCCGTGCGCACGCCCGAGCCCGTGCCGTGGTCCACCACGTCGCGCATGAGCGACGTCGTCAAAAACGCCACGGAGGGCGACATCACGTAGCGGCGCTCGCGCCTGGCCTCCCACAGCACGCGCCCGCTGGAATCTTCCACCCGGCGGATGAGGCGCGGCTTGACGCCCATCCCCCCGTTGGCGAACGGCGCGTAGGCCGCCACCAGCTCGATGGGGATCACGTCCGCCGCGCCCAGGAAAGTGGACGGATACGCCTTGACGGGTGTGGTGATCCCCAGCTGCCGCGCCTGCGCCACGACGTTGGTGGCGCCTACCCGCGTCCCCAGGACCACGGCGGCTCGATTGGACGACGTGCGCAGGGAGCTGCGCATGTCCATCGTCACCGTGTCGCTCACATGGTCGGCCGGGTAGTAGCCCATGGAGTCCGCCGCGCCCCCGCTGGCACCGGGGCCGATGAGCGGCTGCGTGATGGGGATCCCCTGGGCCAGGGCGGCGGAGTACACGATGGGCTTGAACGCCGAGCCCGCCTGCCGCTTGGCCTGCGTGACCCGGTCGAACTGGCTGATGGCGTAGTCGCGGCCGCCCACCAGGGCGAGCACGTCGCCGTCGTCCGCGTCCAGCGCCACGAACAGCCCCTGCAGGCAGCGGTCGGGGCTGGACACCGTGCGTCCGCCGCACGACGTGCCGCGGAACCGGCCGTGCGTGCCGCGCTCCACGGCGCGGATCTGCGCCACCAGCGCCTGCTCGGCGCCGCGCTGCAGCTCCGTGTCCAGCGAGGTGTACACGCGCAGCCCCATCTGGTCCGCGTCCGTCCCGAAGCGCTCGCGCAGCTCCCGGCGCACGGCGGCCACGAAGTACGGCGCACGCCCCCGGGCCTCCGCCGGCGGGGCCAGGCCCAGCGGCGCCTCGCGGGCCTCCGCCGCCTCGGCCGCGTCGATCACGCCGGCGCTCTGCATCAATCCCAGCACCAGGTTGCGGCGGCCGATGACGGCGGCCGGATTGCGGCGCGGGTCGTAGTGCGAGGGATTGCGGGGAATGCTGGCGATGGTGGCCGCCTCGGCGTTGGTCAGCCGCGTGGCCGGCTTGCCGAAGTAGCCCTGCGCCGCGGCCTCCACGCCGTGCAGGCCGCCGCCCAGGTAGATCTGGTTCAGGTACATCTCCAGGATCTGGTCCTTGGAGAAGTTGTCCTCGATCTGCCGGGCCAGCTGCACCTCCCACGCCTTGCGCTTGAGCGTCTTTTCGCGCTTGAGGTGCTGGGGAAAGACGTTGCGGGCCAGCTGCATGGTCACCGTGCTGAAGCCCTGGCTCCAGCTCAGGTCCTTGATGTCCCGCGCCAGCGCGCCGAAGAAGCGGCGGTAGTCCACGCCCCCGTGGCGGTAGAAGCGCTTGTCTTCCACGGCCAGGAACGCGCCCGAAACGTGTGCGGGAATGCGTTCGATGGGCACGACGATGCGCCGCTCCGGCGCCAGGTGCGCCACCAGCTGGCGCTTGCCGTCAAAGACGCGGCTGGCCTGCGGCGGCGTGTAGTCGCGCAGGGCGGCCACGGACGGGCAGTCCGCGCCCGTGCAGCGCGGCCACAGGTACGCCAGCCCCGCCGCGCCGGCCGCCAAGCCCAACAGGCAGAGGATCCCCAGGACGCGCAGGGCCATCCGCATGCGCGGACGCGCGGGCGTGGCGGCCTTGCGGCCGCGGGGCCGGGTGCTCTTGCGTGCCATCTCGTGCGTGGAAACGGGAAGCGAAACTGCCGCGGGAGCGGATCCGGGTGATCATCAGTACCGGCCGGCTGCGGATCATGTTCCGATCCGCGGCCTCCGTTCATCCCCTGTCGCTGTGCGGTCTAAGCCTGGAAGATAACGGGATGTGCGCGCCAGGCCAGTGATTCAGCCTACGCACGGGGTGGGGCGGGGGATTCAGAACGCGGCGCGGGACGGCGGGGGCCCTCTCCCCCGACGGCCTTTTGCTCGTTCCTCGCAACGGCGTCGACCCCTCCCCCAACTTCGGGGGAGGGGTGGTCTGGAGGTCGGGAATGTGGGGAAAAGCGGGGGGATTGCTGGGAACGGGCGATCAGGCCACTCAGCCGCGGAGCAGGCGGCCGCCATCCACCACCAGCGTTTGGCCGGTGACGAAATCGGCCGCGAGCAGGTAGCGCAGGGCGCGGACGACATCTTCCGGCGAGCCGTTCTTCTTGAGGGGCGCGCGTTCGGCGAGCTGGCGGATCTCGTCGTCACCCATGCTCTCGGGGGGCAGCACGGTGCCGGGGGCGATGCCGTTCACGCGCACGTCGGGCGCCAGCGAGCGCGCCGCGACCTCCGTCAGGTGCACGAGCCCCGCCTTGCTGATGCCGTGCGCCGCGTACGCCGCCCACGCCTGGATCCCCGCCAGGTCCGCCAGGTTGATGACGACGCCTTTCCGCTCGCGGAGCGTAGACGCGAGGTGGCGGATGAGGAAGAACGGCGCGCGCAGGTTCACCGCCATCGTGTGATCCCACAGCGCCTCGTCCGTCTCTTCCAGCCGTTCGGCGGGAAAGACGGACGCGTTGTTCACCAACACGTCGATCCCGCCGAACGCATCCACCGCGTCGGATGCCAGCCGCCGCACCGCATCCGCATCCGCCAGGTCCGCCGCGATCGCCACCGCCTCGCCGCCGCGGCCGCGAATCTCCTCCACCAGCTCCTCCGCCGGTCCCGACGACGAGTTGTAGTGGATGACGAGCCGGTAGCCGTCCTCCGCCAGCGCGGCCGAGATCGCGCGGCCAATGCGGACCGCGCCTCCGGTAACCAGTGCTACCGGCATGGGGAATAGGGAATAGGGAATAGGGAATAGCGGGCAAAGGCGATCATACGAGGCGCGCGCGAAGGGTTGTGAGCATCTTGCCGACTTCGGTGATCAGGCCGAGAGTGGGCGCGGCTTCCTGTTCGTGCAGGTATCCGAGGCGGATCGCGAGGAACGGGAAAGTCTCCGTTTCGTTCAACGACCCCTTGGCGATCGCCAGGAAGTGCGCGTAATCCCGCCGGCTTCCCCGACCGTTGCCCTCGGCAATGTTCGCGGGGACAGACGCCGCGGCGCGGGTGAGCTGCGACGTCAGGCGATACATCTCAGTCCGCGGGAAGTGGTCGGTCAGCATGTACACCTGCACCGCCACGTCCATCGCCTTGTGCCAGACGACCAGATCCCGATGTGACGCCGCCATCCCCACCTCCCCGCCCGTCGTTGCTGGCTATTCCCTATTCCCTATTACCTATTCCCTCTTGCCCTCACTCTGCCTCTTCCTGCGCGAACATCTTGAGGTTCGTGCTGTGCCCGGGGCTCACGCGCGCCTTGGGGTTGATGTGGTGGACGGCATTGTTGACCGCTACCGCCGCCTCGCCGTAGCCGGTGGCGATCAGCTCTAGCTTGCCGGGATAGTGGACCACGTCGCCAGCCGCGTACACGCCGGGGATGTTCGTCTCCATCAGCTGCGACACCTTGATGGTGTTGCGCTGCAACTCCAATCCCCA
>DASQZE010000240.1:0-3433 GCA_035638875.1 Longimicrobium sp. | reverse complement strand
GGACCTGCACGCCACCGGATCATCATCCATCCATCTCACCCCCCCGATCATGCGCCTTTCCGCTGCCATCGCCGCCGCGGCCGTGCTCCTCCTGGCCGCCCCCGCCGCCGCCCAGCCCGACGCCTCGCGCATCCTCATGGGCGCGCTGGAGCAGGCGCACCAGAACATCCCCGCAGAGGTACAGGATTTCGTGGTCATCATCGCGTCCGGGTCCGTGCGCGTGCGCCTGTACGTGCATCGCGGAGACGACGGGTGGACGATCGCGGAAGAGGAAGACGCGCCGCTCGCGGACGCGTTCCAGGGCATGCTCATCGGGCCCGGGCTGGCGGAGCAGTTCCGCCCCGCGGAGACGACGCTTCCACTGGGCATGCGGGAGACCCGCTACGTCGGCGCGGACTCGGTGGAAGGGCGCGCGGCGCACGTGCTGATGTCGCGGGTGCCGGGGCTCACCGTGGAGACGATGCCCATCCGCGACCTGGCGCGGGTGACCGTGGACGCGGAGACGCGGCAGGTGCTGCGCATCGCCTCGTCCACCGACCACGAGCCCAGCCCGGGCGGAGCGATGGCCAACGGCGGCCACCTGGACATGGAGATGACGTACGGCGGATACGAGTCCATCAACGGCATCACCCTGCCGCGGCGGATGCGGATGGTGCTGCGGATGCAGGTCAACCTCGGCGACGAGCAGCGTGCGGCCATACGCGACGAGATGCGCACCATCCTCCAGGGCATGGCCGCGGACACGTCGCAGGACGCCGCGCAGACGCGCATGCTCATCGGCATGTTCCTGCGGATGCTGGACGGCGAGGCCATGGAAATCCCCGGCACCATCGAGGACGTGCAGGTGAACACCGGCCGCCCGGAGTGGGCGGGCGAAGACGGGTAGGACGGCGACCGGACCGAGTGGCGGGGACTGCGGCACGGCGGGCGGGCCCCCGCTCGTTCTCCGCGGACGCGCGCGAACCCCTTCCCTGCCCGCAGCTCTCGTCCCGGGAACGCCGTGCATGGGCGGGGGCGGGACGCACGGCGGGCCACCTGCCACGGGCGAGTCGATTCCCCACTCGTTCCTCGTTCGGAATGACAAGTTTCGGCAGGCGGCTGAATGATCAGCGTTTTTAGAATTCCCCTCGCCCTGCCTCCTCGCCTGCGCCGCTTCATGCCCCCGCACCTCGGTCGCCGCGCCGCCGAGTGATACCAAATCTCGGACTTCCATGTGCATTTCAATCAAGATGCATCACGCGGAGAACGCGGAGACAAACGGATAGGACGCGGAGAAGCAGAAGGTTTTCTCCGCGTCCTCCGCGTGATTGTTATTTCCAGCCGTGCACAGACAATCACTGAACATGGTATGAGGTTGCCGTTCTCCCTCCTCCATCCCGCCGCAGATTTTTTTCTTGCTCCGGCGGCTGATACGCACGTACAGTAGGGGCCGTGCACTTTTCGCGAAGTTCTGCCGGCCACCCGCGGACGGAAGAGGCGCATGCGAATCGGGATCATTGACCTGCTCGGCAAGGAACCGCCCCGCAACGGCTACTCGCGGCTCATGCGGCCCAACAACACCAGCATCATGGCGCAGGTCGTCGGCGTCTGGTGCGAGGAAGAAGGGCACGACGTCCATATCGCGTACTACTCCGGGCCCGAGCGGCTGGCCGGCGGCCTTCCCGACGACATCGACCTCCTGTTCATCAACGCCTTTTCGCAGTGCGCCCTGCTGGCGTACGGGTTCAGCAAGTTCTACCAGGCGCGCGGCGTTCCCACGGTGCTGGGCGGACCCCACGCGCGGTCGTATCCGGAAGACGCGCGCAAGTACTTCGACTACGTGGTCGGCTTTTGCGACAAGGAAACGCTGCGCGACATCCTGGCGGACGCGGAGCGGCACCCGGACGAGGGCGTGTACATCTCCTCGCTCAAGCAGCCGTCCGCGCTTCCGGGGCTGCGGCAGCGGTGGAAGTTCCTGAAGCCAGCCATGGACCAGGCCAAGGTGCTGCGCCTGGTGCCGCTCATCGGAAGCCTCGGGTGCCCATACAAGTGCAGCTTCTGCATCGACGCGGTGGTGGGCTACGAGCCCATGGGGGCGGCATCCATCATCGACGACGTGCGCTTTTTCGCGGAGCTCAAGCTGCCGCGGTCCGTGGCGTCGTGGCACGATCCCAACTTCGCCATCCGCTTTGACGAGACGCTGGACGCGGTGGAAGAGGCGGTGCGGCCGGGGAGCGTGGCGTTCCTGGCGGAGATGTCGCTGGCGCTGCTGGGCGAGGACCACCTCAAGCGCCTCAAGAAGAACAACTTCCAGGCGATCGCGCCGGGCATCGAGTCGTGGTTCGATATCGGCGACAAGTCGCGGATGCGCTCCGTGCGGGGGATGGAGAAGGTCAAGGCGCTGGCCGAGCACGCCAACCTGGTGAACTCGTACATCCCCTACACGCAGTGCAACCTGATCTTCGGGCTGGACGCGGACGAGGGGCCGGAGCCGTTCGAGCTGACGAAGAAGTTCATCGACCTGGCGCCGGGGGTGTACCCGCACTACGCCGTGCTCTCCGCGTTCGGCCGCAACGCCGTGCTGAATTTGGAATACCAGCGCGCGGACCGCGTGGTGCCGGTGCCGTTCCACTTCATGGACCTGGTGCAGTCCATGAACGTGCGGCCCAGGAACTACGGCTGGGTGGAGTTCTACGACCACGTGATCGATACGATGGACTACTCGTTCCGCCCGAAAGCCCTGGCGCGGCGGTTCATCAACAACCGGAGCACGCCCCACATCGCGGCAGAGCAGCTGTTCCGCGGATGGAGCTCGGAGCGCAACAACCGCACGGCGTACCACCGCAAGATGCGCCACTGGCTCGCGACCGATCCCGACGTGCAGGCGTTCTACGACGGCCGCACGCGCGAGGTGCCGCGGGTGATGACGGACCAGGTCCGCACGCACCTGGGCCACCTGTGGCAGTATCTGCCGCCCGACGCCGTGAAGCACGATCCCAACGCGTTCCTGAACTCCGGCACCATGCACCCGCTCCCCGTCCTCGCGGCGACGTCCCCGGGCGTGGTGGCGGCCGGCGGCTGAGCGGGGAACGCGGAGAACTGTTGAGAGCGGGTTGAAGAACCTCTTCCCGCGCTTGATTTCCTGAGGGAGGCGCCGCCGAAACCCTTCTCCCGGTTAGATCCATGGCGCCGACCGAAGGATCTGGCCGGCATCACCGAGGGCTGGCAACGCGGCGGGAGGCCCGCCCTTCGGTCGCGCGGAGTAGATCCTTCGGTCGCGCGCAAAGACCTGTGCACGTTGAGGTTACCCGCGTGCGCTCCCTCAGGAAATCAAGCCGAGTGTTTGAAGGCCGGGTGGAATCTTAGAGTGTGTTTAAGAATGGCTTCCCGCGCTTGATTTCCTGAGGGAGGCGCCGCCGAAACCCTTCTCCCGGTTAGATCCATGGCGCCGACT
>DASQZE010000239.1:0-15167 GCA_035638875.1 Longimicrobium sp. | reverse complement strand
CCGCGCAGTTTGCGGGAGAGGGTGGCGAGGAACGAGCCGGGTGAGGGCCACGGGGGTGAAGCCCGCCCGTGATGGTCACTCCCGCACTCCCGCACTCCCGCACTTTCGCACTCCCGCACTTCCCCTCCTACAGCAGCCCGTCGCGCGGACCCATGAAGCCCATCACCAGGATGGCGATCATGCAGGCCCAGATGGCGGCGTACAGGTACACCACCGGCTTGCGGCGCACTAGCATCTCCGGGTGCGTCACGGGCTTGCCCGCGAACTTGCCGCGCGGCACGCTGGGAAAGAAGAACGTCTTGTACGTCTCGATGGCCGCCACGCTGTACCCGGCGCCGGCCACGGACAGGAATACCCAGTCACGGGTGAAGAACGCCATCAGCGCCGCCCAGAACAGCGAGATCACGGGGCTGCGGAAGAACTTCAGCGTCTCGAAGCCTTCCACGGGCGCGTCCTTCCACGCCCCGCCGAACGCCGTCAGCCATCCGCCCAGGGCGCCGATGGTCACCAGCACCAGCCACGCGGGCGTGTCGGGGAACTGGCGCTGCAGCGCGTAACCCACCCACACCAGCGCGGCCAGGATGGCCAGGATGACCACGAGCAGTCCCCAGCGGACGGGGCGGCTCTGCACGGGCTTTCCCATCACCCCGAACTGCATGGGGATGAAGTACTTGGACTGGTCTTCCTCGCGGATGTAGCCCTTCCACAGCTCGTGCCCCAGCCGCTCCAGCGCGTACACCATCCCGAAGAACACGGCCGCCGTCCCCCAGTTGGACAGGTCCATCCCCGTCACCCGGTGCAGCACGAGCGCGATTAGCGCCGCCACGATGATGCTGCGCGAATACTTGAGGAAGGTGAAGCCCTCGTGCGGCGCATCCTTGTACATCCCCCACGAGCTCGCGTGGGCACCGGCCAGCACTCCTAGCAAAACGGACATGAGTTTCTCGCTCAGATTCTTGAAAAGGGGTGGATTTGAAACGGGTGGATCAACGGGAGAGCACTACGCGCCCGGGCGACCCACCTGCCCGGGCCGAGTAGATTCCTCACTCGTTTCTCGTCCGGAATGACAGCGTGCACGGTTCATCGCCGCGACTCTGCCCCGGTGCACTCACCCGCCCGGGGCACGAGCTGTCGGCGAAGGCCGACATCACGTTTTCGGTGCCGCGAATTCATTCGCCGGGGCTCGGGCTCCGCCGTATCGATCAGCCTTAGCCCTGCGCCGCGCCCTCGCCCGCCTCCATCGTCCGGTAGATCTGCTCCACCATCTCCAGGTCGCGGCGCGCCAGACCCAGGCTGAAGCGGGGCTCGGTGTTGTGCCGCACCGCATCCACGAAGTCACGGAACATCCCCCGGTATCCCACCAGGTCGGTGGCGGGCAGCAGCTTCATCCGCGTGCGGCGGCCGCGCACGCCCAGGAACAGGCCGTTGCTCTCGAAGGTGATGGCGCCCTCGGAGCCGTAGATGGACGACAGCCGCAGCCCCTTGAGCGGCGAGCCGATCTCCCACGAGTGGTACAGCGTGCCCACGGCGCCCTGCCCGTAGCGGAACACGGCCAGCATGCTGCGCTCCGGCCGCCCGTCCGCACGCCCGGGGCGGAACCCGTGCACGTCCAGCACGGGCAGCCCCAGGTTGGCCATGAAGTTGACCCAGTGGATGCCGCCCTCGAACAGCGCGCCGCCGCCGGCCATCCCCGCGTCCTCGCGCCAGTCGCCCTTGCTCTTCTGCGCCTTGAGGGCGTTCACGGACAGGATCTTCACCTCGCCGATGTCCCCGGCGGCGATGGTGGTCCGCAGCGCCTCGGCCAGCGGCTTGTAGAAGTAGTTCTCCGCCACCATCACGCGCCTGCCCGCCGCGTCGCGCGCCCGCTCCACCGCGTCGAAGTCCGCCGCGCGCAGAAACGGCGGCTTCTCCACGATCACGTGCTTGCCCGCGGCGAGCGCCGCCAGCGTCAGCTCGAGGTGCGAGTTGGGTGGCGTGGCCACGAGCACGGCGTCGACCCGCGGATCCGCCAGCGCCGCCTCGTACGATCCGAACGCGCCCGATCCGCCGAGCTCACGGTTGAACGCCTCCGCCTTCGCGCGGTCGCGGCTGGCGTAGAAGCGGCGCACGTCGCCGAACTTCTTCAGCGTTTTGCTGTGCGTGCGCGTAACGCCGCCGCACCCCAGGAACGCCAGGTTGATGGACCCGCTCACGCCGGCACCTCGCGAGAAATCACATCGGCGGATGCGCCCGACCCCGCACCGGCGATCCGCCGCCCCACGCGCAGCGCGTTCGCGGCGATGGTCAGGCTGGGGTTCACCCCGGCGGAGGTGGGGAATACGCTGCCATCCGTCACGTACAGGTTCTCCAGCCCCCGAAAGCGGCAGTCATCGTCCAGCGCGCTCGTCCGCTCGTCCGCGCCCATCCGCACCGTCCCCACCGCGTGGCTGAAGGTGGAGACGTTCCACGTGACCGTCCCCCAGGCGCCCGCCCGCCGCAGCACCTGCTTCGCGCGGCGGACCAGCGCGCGGCGGGCGGCCAGGTCGCGCGGCGTGTAGTGATGCTGCACGAGCAGCTTCGGCAGGCCGAACGAATCGATCGCCGCTGGGTCGATGCGCACGCCGTTGGCCTCGCGCGGCTGGTCTTCCGCCACGGCGAGCAGCCCCGTCAGGTGCGCGACGGCGGGTGCAAGCACATCCGCGACCGGCTTCGGCAGCACGTGGGCGAGCAGGCCGGCGGGCGGCGTCATCACCTGCTGCAGGTTGCCCAGCTTGCCCGTCGGCGCCCCCCGCGCGTCATCGCCCCAGTAGAAGTCGTGGATGGCGATCTGCTTGTGGTGCTCGTTGGACGGATTGGGACGGCGGGGAAAGATGCCGTACGTCATCGCGTTGCAGTGCCGCATCAGGTAGCGGCCCACCGTCCGCCCGGCGGGGTTGATCCGCTCCAGCCCGCTCGCCAGCAGCAGGTGCGGCGTGGCCAGCGCGCCCGCCGCCAGGACGACGGTGCCCGCGCGGACGGTGAAGCGCTCGCCCGTCGTCCGGTCCGCGCATTCGACCGCGGAGATGCGATCCCCCTCCGCCACCAGCCGCACGACGACGGCGTCCGGACGGATCTCCATTCCGTCCGCCAGCAGGCCGGGGAGCACCCGCGTCGCCAGGTCGTTCTTGGCGCTCACGGCGCAGGCGAACGCATCGCAGGTGATGCAAGCCTGGCAGGCGGACTCCGCGATGGCGAGGGGGATGCGGAACGGGTGCATCCCCAGCGACCGCGCCGCGTCCGCGATGCGGCGCGATGCATCCGCCAGCCGCGCGGGGGGATGGGGATACGGCGCGCCGCGGGGCGGCTCCGTCGGATCCTCCCCCGCCGCGCCCGCGACGGCCAGCATCCGCTCGGCCTCCGTGTAGAACGGCTCCAGCGCGGCGTAGTCCACGGGCCACGCCGCCCCCGAGCCGCCCACGATCTCCGGGGCGGGGTCGAAGTCGCGCGCGCGGAAGCGGAACGAGGCGCCGCCGTAGAAGACGGAGGGCCCGCCCACGTTGGTGCACAGGCGCTGGTCCGCCCAGCGGCGCCCCTGCAGCACGCGGTAGGCGCTGTCCGGCGCGTAGTGCGGCGTCATGGTGAATGCGCCGTCCGCGCGCCAGTTCTGCGGCCCGCGCTGCACCCAGCCGCCGCGCTCCAGCATCAGCACGCGCCACCCCGCCGCCACCAGTTCGTGCGCGGCCATCGTCCCCCCGAACCCGCTGCCGATCACCACGGCGTCGTATTCGGTCGCGCTCACGTTCGGGGGCGATGACATCGGGTGCTGAATCGGCGGATCAGGATGACGGACGGTGCGAAGAGCGCACAAACGTCGCGAACGCGAGCATCATCCGCAACATGCGGGACGAAGCCGGGCCCACGGTACCGCGTGCATCCAGATCGAGCGAGGGACACGCAGCACCACGTTCTCCAACACCGACGCGTACGTGGAGATCCCCGGGGCCCGCATGGGAGCTGCCCGGCGGCGTTCTCCTGGTTTCGCGCATCAAGCCCGGCGAGCGGTTCTGGGACGTGTTCTCCGTGTCCGGCCGGTTCCTGGGCTCCCACCGCCTCCCGGATTACTGGGAGAGCATCGCCGGATACGATGCGGAGCGCAGCGTGCTCTGGGTCGCCGGCACGCAGAACGACGAGTCCGTGCTGTACCGCGTTCCCACCACGCTTTCCGCTCCCCCTGCCCGGAGGCCGTAATGAAAAAGCTCCTTGGAGTGCTCGCTGTCGCCCTGCTCGCCTCCGCCGTTCCCGACAGCGCATCGGCGCAGTGTGGAGCCGTGTGCACGCGCTTCGTCAAGGAAACGGGTGAGGTGGGGGGCACGGCTGCGTCTCCGCGCTGAACGACGAATCGTGCATCGCCACAGTCCGGCGCTGCACTGTGTCGCGGTGCGCCAACGCGCTCCTCACCACCCCCGAGGGCCGCGTCGTGGGAGAGCTGGCCTGCTCAGCGTCGGAAACGCGGACGTCGCGCATCGCGGCCGCCCTGTCCCGGATCCACGCGCAGATCTCCCGCACCCTGCACGCACGCATGGAGGGCACCGCTGTGGCCTTCAGGCCAGCCCGAAACTCCTGAACTCAATCCACATCGGGTAAGAACCAAGCGGCCCGGGCGCACTCTGCGCCCGGGCCGCCGTTCATCCGTCAGGAAAGCGCCGCGTCAGTGCCCGCCGGCCGCGGGTGCGGTCACCGCCGCCGGAGTGCCCGCCGCGTCCTGCGCACCCGCCGGCGCGTGCTGCGTGGGCAGGAAGTAGAAGGCGATGCCCAGGATGACGTACACGGCCAGCAGCTGCACGCCCTCCATCCAGTGGCTCTCCCCGTCCTGCGAGCAGAACGCCATGATCCCCACGCAGACGCCGATCGCCAGCACCTCGAAGGTGGTAAAGATCAGGTCCATGGGGCGCGGCGCGATGAAGTAGCTCAGGAACACCAGCAGCGGCGCCACGAACAGCGCGATCTGGATGGACGAGCCCACGGCGATGTTGATGGCCGCGTCCATCTTGTTCTTGGCCGCCATGATGATGGCCGTCGAGTGCTCCGCCGCGTTGCCGATGATGGCGACGACGATCACGCCCACGAACACCTCGCTCCACCCCAGCTTTTCCGCCGTCTCCGTGGCCGCGCCCACCAGGAACTCCGCCATCACCGCCACGCCGATGGTCGCCAGCACCAGCATGCCGATGCTGCGGCCCAGGGGCACCTTCTCCGCGTGCGCGCCCTCGGGCGCCGTCTCCCCCGCATCGCCCATGTACAGGTGCTTGTGCGTGCGCAGGGTGAAGATGAGGCTGGCCACGTAGGTCGCCATCAGCACGATGGCGATCTCCAGGCTGAGGTTGCGCTCCACCCCCGGCGCCGAGGTGCCCACGATGTTGTGGAACATGGCGGGCACCACCAGCCCCACGGCGCTCAGCACCAGCAGCGTGCCGCCCAGGCCGGCCGCCGTCTTGTTGAAGCGCTGCGTCTCGAACTTGAGCCCGCCCACCAGCGCGCTCAGGCCGAACACCAGCAGCACGTTGCCGATGATGCTCCCCGTGATGCTGGCCTTTACCAGGTCGAAGAGCCCGGCGCGCAGCGCCACGATGGCGATGATGAGCTCCGCCGCGTTGCCGAAGGTGGCGTTCAGCAGCCCGCCCACGCCTTCGCCCACGCGCTCGGCGATCTCTTCCGTGGCATGGCCCATCATCCCCGCGAGGGGGATGATGCCCAGGCACGCGACGACGAAGATCCAGATGGCGGGGGAGTGGAACACCCATTCCATCAGCATCGCCACCGGCACGAACACCAGCAGCAGGTTCAACAGGTTGCCGGCGGAGAGCAGCGGGCGCTTTCCGGTCGTCGTGGTCGCCACGGGTCGTCGCGGTTCGGGGGGAGCGGCAGATACACTGCACGATTGCGGCGGGGAGAGTACGGCCCCGCCGGGTGGAGCGCAACGGAGAACGGCACTTCGGCGACCGTCGGACGTGTCCCGCGCCTGAAAACGGAGAACGGCAGCCGGTCCGCGGGCCCCGTGCGGGTCCCTCACCCCCCCGGCTCCATCCTCGCGGACCCAGGAAGGGCGGCACGGACTCCGCCCAGCACAACCCCTCCCCCGAAGTCCCCCGAAGTTGGGGGAGGGGTCGACCACCGTCGCGAGGAACGAGCGAAAGGCGGTCGGGGGAGAGGGCTCCCCGTCGCACCGCGACGCGTCGCGCGGATGGGTCCTCCCCCACGGCGTTTTCTGCCGAGGGAGTGGGGGACGGCCTACACCTCCGGGAGCGTCATCTCGCCGTCGCCCACGCGCACGGCCCCGCCGCCGACGCGCACGGCCGTCACGGCGCCGCCATGGACGTCGGCTTCCACGTGCAGGCGGCTGGGGCGGCCCATCTCCACGCCCTGGTGGATAGTCCAGCGCAGCGTGCCGTCGCCGGTTGCGTCGCGCGCGGCGAGCAGCCCCGCCAGCGCCGTCACTGCCCCGCCCGTCGCCGGGTCCTCGCCGATGCCCATGGCCGGCGCGAACATCCGCGCGTGGACGGAGGCACCCTCGTCCGCGTCGTCCGTCACCACGTAGACGTGCGGACCCCACGCGCCGGACAGGTGCCGCTCCCACGCGCCCCCGTCCAGCCGCACGCGCCCGAGCGCCGCCCGGTCGCGCACGGAGACGAAGAGGAACGGCACGCCGGAGGTGGCGTGCGCCGTGCCCAGCGACCCGCCCAGCTCCGCCTCGTCAAGCGACAGCAGCTCCGCGACCACGGCGGGCGTGGGCGGCGGCGGGCCGAATTCCGGCAGCCGCGCGGCGGAGAGCATGGCGAAGACGGGACGCCCGTCCTCCATCCGCACGTCCACCGGCACGGGACCCACACCCTCGCCCAGCACCACGCGCGCCGCGTCTCCGCCGGCGTGGATGCGGCCCAGCGTCGCCAGCAGGAACGCCGTGCCCACGGTAGGATGCCCCGCGAACGGCAGCTCCGACGCGGGGGTGAAGATGCGCACGCGGCAGTCCGTTCCCGCCGGCGGCGCGTCCCACAGCACGAACACCGTCTCCGACAGGTTCAGCTCGCGCGCGATCCGCTGCATCAGTTCCGGCGGAACGCCGTCCGCGTCGGGAAACACGGCAAGCGGGTTGCCCCCGAACACCCGGTCCGTGAACACGTCCAGCGTGTGATACTTCACGCGCATCGTCATCCGCCTTTTCCGTCGTGTGTGCCGTTGGGTTCATTTCCCCGGGGAATGCTCGGACGTGGCGCGCCGCACCGCAAGCCGATGGAGGAGATTCGCCGGAGAATCGACGCCCTCCCAGGGCCGGCTTCTACGGATCGCGATCAGGTGGATCTGTGCCCGGGCGAACATCCACCGTGCTGCCGATCTCCGGCTTCGCAAAAAATCTAGGAAAGCAAAAGTGACCTGAGTACAACCCCTCCCCCGCAGTTTGGGGGAGGGGTCGCCGCGAGCCGCGAGGAACGAGCGGCGAAGACGGCGGGGGAGAGGGCCTCCTCGTCGCAGACGGGGCCTGCTTCCCGCAACCTTGAGGAACAGCCAAGCTGATTTTGCCATCCTAGAAAAAATTCGGATGTGGCCCCCGGCCGGCAGCTACCGATCGACGGGAAACGCGTGCTCTCGGCGTCGCGAGCCATCCGGTCCGCCGAAGGAGTGATGTCGCCGTCCAGGGGCCCGGCAAGCCCGCCTCGGGACGATCGGCCGTCGCGGCGCATCCCTCCCACAGGTACGGCCTTCCGGGAAAGACGGCCGAACGGGATCGGTGCAATCGTGATGACCGATCGCGGACCGAAGGCGCTCGGCAGGGTGCATCAGCCCTTGGTAGATCGGCTGCTGCCGGCGCGGGGACGGGATCCGCGTTTTTCGGAAGAGGCATGATGGCGGCTGCGAAGGTGGATGCCGGGCCTGGCACATCATCCACCTGATCGCGATCCGTAAGAGCCTGTCCGCGACGGGAACAGGATGATGGATGCGGATCGCGAGCCGGCGCGGGTTCGCCTGCCGTCCGGCGCATCGCCGCGGAAAACACAAGTGGCGCGGAGGAAAGAATCCTCCGCGCCACGTTCGTTCATCCATCCGGGCCGCCCGCCTACCGGCGATCCACGATGATGCCGAAGGAGTCGATATCCCCGTCCAGGGGCCCGGCGAGCCAGACCCGCGACCCAGCGGCGCCCCGCAGCCCCGCGGGAAGGCGGGCGATCACGTGCCGGGTGCCGTCGCGGGCGAGCAGCACGTCGCGGCCGTCGTCGCGGGCCAGCACGCCGTCCACGGCGGGGACGCCTTCCACCGCGCGCACCTCCGTCCGCGTCACGCGGAACGGAGCGGTGCCCCGCGCCTCACCCCCGAACGCGACCTCCAGCCCGTTGAGCCGCACCAGCACGGCCGGGTCGCCGTCCAGCGCCGTCTGCCGTCCCGACGCATCCTCCACCACGTAGGTGACGGCCGGCTCCGACCCGGTGATCCGCACCGTCCCCCGGAGGGTGTCCTCCGGGGCCGCGCCGTCCGCACCCGCGGGCGCCGCATCCGCCGGAACGCTTCCCCTCGCGCACGCCGCCAGGACGAGCGCGAGGAGGAGCAGCCGGTGCACTACTGCACCCGGGTGATGGCAATGCGCACGTTGGACGACAGCGCCGCGCCACCGTTGCCCAGCAGCCGCACGATCTGCGGCTGCGTGTGCGTGCCGGAGACCTGGTAGAACAGCGCGCCGCCGCCGTACATGGTGG
Source organism: Longimicrobium sp. (assembly GCA_035638875.1). GTDB lineage: Bacteria > Gemmatimonadota > Gemmatimonadetes > Longimicrobiales > Longimicrobiaceae > Longimicrobium. The sequence continues at coordinate 6,465 of DASQZE010000239.1, read as the reverse complement.
CCACGTTCACCGGGGCGAAGTTCCCGAAGGTGAACGACGTGGGCTGCAGCGGATACGCCAGCGTGTAGGTGCCGGGGAAATCCGTGTTGAGCCCCGCGTAGATGTTGCGGAAGTTCCACGTGGGCATCTGGATGTCCAGCCCGGGCGTAGCGAGGCCCGGGTAGTCGTCCACGGCCAGCGACAGCGCCCATCCGCCCAGCAGCCGGTCGATGGCCACGCCCGACTGCGCGGCCAGGTTGGCGGTGCCCACCGAGGTGGACTGCGTGAGCCCCGTCAGGAACGCCGCGTCCGACGCGCCGTAGCGGTCAATGGCGTAGCGCGCCAGCGACCACGACACCGCGTAGAAGTACGACGCGTTGTCGCTGGGCGTGGGCCCGAACGGCGACAGCAGCCGCGCGTTGGTGCCGAACATCTGCGTGTACAGCGACGTGAAGTGCCGCTGCATGATGGCCGCCGGACGGCGCGTGTTCGCCGCGCACTCGGGAAAGCCCGTGGGGCGCACGTCGCAGTAGATGTTGATGGCGTTTGCGGCGCTGCCGTACCCCGTGTTGCCCTTCCACGCCACGTTGTCCACCGCGTTGCGCATCCACAGCTCCTCCGAGTGGCGCGCCGTGCCCTCCTCCAGCCACGACTGCTCGAAGTTTCCCGTGCCGTTGGCCACCCGCGCGGCCTGCGACGCCACGTGCTTGGTCTCGTGGATGAAGGTGGAGCGGATGGTACGGTACCAGTAGTCCGGCGTGCCCACCGTGCCGAAGCCCGAGCCCGTGGACGTGGGCTGGTACGCGTAGAACACCTCGCCGAAGTTGCTGGACCCATTGTTCCCCGCCGCGCCGGCGTACGGCCCGCCCACCGCCGGCTCGGCCGCGTCGGCGTCGGGGAACTGGTCGCAGCTCACCACGAAGCCCGCCACCCCCGAGAAGGTGTTGTTGATGAGCGGCGTGAAGAACGCCACCATCACGCCGTTGTTGTCCGTCACCGCGTCCCGGCGCAGCACGTCGCCGAAGTTGGTGCTGATGATGGGCTCCATGTCGGCGTTGAACTGGTCGCCGATGCGGTTGTAGTAGTCCTGCATGGTGGGGTTGGCCGCGGCCTTGAGCCCCGCCGGGGTGGCGTCGTCCTCGTAGATGGCGAGCTTGCCGTTGTAGTACACCCGCGTGCCGGCCGCCACGTAGTAGTTGCTGCAGAAGCTCCCGCCCGCGTTGATGTTGGCCACGTGGAAGGTGCGGGTGGCCGGCGGCGCCACCGGGTCGCGGCTCACCACGTCGCGGCTGGCCCGCATGCGCGGGTCGTTCCTGAAGCGGGCGTGCAGCAGCTCGGCCTGCCGGCGGTTGCCTTCCAGCAGACGCCAGTGCGGGTCGTCGCCGCCGGGCGCCATCTCACCGGCCTGCGACAGCCGCGGCGCCATCAGCGCGGGCGACGCGGACGACGCCAGGGCGCCGGGCGCGGCCGTGGGATCGCCGGACACCTGGATGCCCACGGACACGTTGGGCGACGTGCCCGCGTTGTACACGGCCATCACGTAGCGGCTGGCGCCGCCGGACGGCATGATCTCGTTGCACCCCACCTCGGCCGTGTTGGTGACGATCACCGACGCGCCCACGCCCAGCGTGCGCTGCACGGCCTGCAGCGGGCTCGCCACCGCCACGCCCGTCATCCCGCCCTGCGTGACCTGCACCGGCACGGAGCCGGAGTTGGTGCACGGGACGATCACCGACAGCGTGGTGGCCGTGCTCCCCGTGACCGTGGCCGCCACCCCGCCGATGCGCACGGTGTTGCTGCCCGGGGTCAGGTGAAAGTTGGAGCCCGTGATGGTGGCCGCCTGCCCCGGCACCATGGGGTTGGGCGACACGCCGGCCACCTGCGGCGCCACCGTCTCCATGGTGCCCGGCGCCGTCTCCGTGCGCACGTACACCAGGAACGAGAACGCCTCCACGGCCGCGTCCAGGTCGAACTGCCAGGACTTGGCGGTCGACGTTTCGGCGCTCGCCAGCACCCCGTCGGCGCCCAGCTCGCCCTGGTCCGTGCCGCCGATGCTGCCCCCGTACTGGAAGTAGGGCTGGTCGGCGGCCGTGAACATGGCTGTCCCCGTGGGGTTGGCCACGGACACCTCGCCCGCGCCGCGCGTGGCCTGCGGGTCGCCGGTGAACCAGATGCGGACGCCGTCGGCGTGCCGGGTGGCGCCGTCCGCCGTGGCCAGGGCCAGGTTGGCCAGGTTCTGCACGGTCACGTTGATGGAGTACACGTCGCCCACGCGGCTGTTGCCGCTGTTGGCCAGGCGCACGTACGTGCCCTGCTTGCCGAACGTCCGCACCTCGGCCGACGGCCCGCCCGCCACCGCCCGCGAGGCCGACGCCCCGTTGCGGCCGGACGCGTCCACGCACGACAGGTCGCCGGACGCGACGGTCACCTCGCACTGCAGCACGCCCAGCGTGCCCTCGGGGTCGGCCACCAGGGCGGTCGGCGCGGGGGCCGAATCGTCCGTGCACGCGGCGGCGAGCACCAGCAGCGCCAGGGGGGAACGCAGCGCGCGCCCCAGCAGGCGCGGGGAACGGAATATCTTCATGGGGGCAGCGCCTGGACCGGAAGGGTGGGGGACGATGGAGAGGGGGCAGGCCGGCGGGAGGACCATCGGCTGATGCGGAAGCTATAACCCTTTTCCCCTGTCCCCGCAAGGCTTTGTACCTGCTGCACATAGCGCGAGCCGCCTCCCCGGGCCGCGCGCGTGGCGGAGCGGGAAGGCGGATCGGCGCGACAGGATCGGACCCGGGACGACGGGAGGCGCGGGGCCGGCCATCCCCCCGGGGTGCAGCGCCACCCCGTCCCCCCGGGGGGCGCCGCGCCGGCCGGCGTTACTGCAGGCGGGCGATGGCCAGCCGCAGGGTGGAGGGCAGGGGCTCGCCCTGGCGTCCCCGCAGGCGAAGGACCTGCGCCCGGGCGTGCTCGCCGGAAAGCTCGAAGTAGGCCACGCCGCCCCCCGCCACCGACGGCACGTCCACCGTGGGGATGGCCCCGAAGGACAGCGCCGTGGGCACCAGCGGATACGCCCTGGGAAAGGTCACGGGAAAGTGGCCGTGCAGCCCGCCGTAGATGTCCCGCAGGTTCCACGTGGGGATCTGCAGCGCGCGGCCGGGGCGTGCCAGGCCAGGGTAGTCGTCCGCGTACAGCGCCAGCGCCCATCCGCCCATCAGCTCCTCCAGGGGCACGCCCGCCGCCCCGGCCAGGTTTTCCGTGCCCGTGGCCGAGGACGCGGTCAGGGCCGTGAGAAAGGCTTCTTCCGAGGCGCCGTACCGGTCGACGGCGTAGCGCACCAGCGACCACGACGTGCCGTAGAACGACGGGCCGCCCGCCGGCGTGGATCCGAACGCGGAAAACGCGGAGGGGTAGCGCAGGAACGTGCTCAGCTCGTGGACGTGCCGGAACATGCCGATGGTGGGCCCGCCCGGCACCGCCAGGCAGGCGGCGGTGCGCTTGACGTCGCAGTAGATGCTGCGGGGCTGCGACTCGCCGCCGTAGCCGGTGTTCTCCTTCCACGCCGCGTCGTACAGCACCGTGCGCGCCCACAGCTCCTCGGCGTGGCGCGCGGTCCCCTCCTCCAGCCACGGCTCGTCGAAGTCCGCATCGGAGGCCACCCGCGCGGAGAGCGATGCCAGGTGCTTGGCCTCGTGGATGATGCCGCTGCGGATGTTGGAGTACCAGTTCTCCGGCGTCAGCCCGGCGAACCAGCCCGTGCCGTTGACCGTCGGCTGAAAGCCGTACAGGAACTCGCCGTGGTTGCCGGAGGCGTTGCCTTCCCCGTTGGGAAAGAAGTCGCAGCTCACCACGAACGCGGGCACGCCTCCAAAGGCGGTGTTCAGCAGGGGAGTGAAGAGCGCCACCATCACCCCGTTGGCGTCCGTGTCCGCGTCGCGCAGCAGCGGGTCGCCAAAGCTGCGGCGAAGGATGGGCTCCGAGGTGGTGTTGAAATCGTCGCCGATGGCGTCGTAGTACGCCTGCATCTGGGGGTTGGCCGCGGCCTTGACCCACGCCGGCGAGGCATCGTCCTCGTAGATGGCGATCTTGCCGTCGTAGTACACGCGCGTGGCGTGGACCGTGTAGAAGCGGTCGCAGCCGCCGCTGTACACGTCGGCCACGCGGATGGTGCGCGTAAGGGGCGGCGGGCCCGCGCTGGCGGCCGCGCTCGTGCGGGCACGCATCCGCGCGCCGTCGCCCGCACGGGCGCGCAGCCGGGCGTGCGCGTGGCGGTTCATCTCCATGATGCGCAGGTGCGGATCGGCCGTCTGCTGCGGGAGCGCGGCGGACGATGCCGGGGCCGGCGCGGCGGCGGCGGACGGCTTGCCCGGCACGGGGGAGCCGCCGGGGGCGGACAGCTTGAAGCCGGCCGCGGACCACGGGTCGCTGCTGGTGTTGTACACGGCCAGCACGTAGCGCGCGTTGCCGCCGCTGGCCGCGATCTCGTTGCACTCCGCCTCGCCTGCGCCCGCCAGCACCAGCGACTCGCCCACGGCGAGCCTGCGCCGCGGCGCCTGGACCTGGTGCGCCATGGGCACGCCGGCCACACCGCCGCGGTCCACCCGCACCGCCGCCGGACCGGAGGGCACGCAGGGCACCACCACGCTCAGGGCGTGGGCGCCGCCGCCCGTCACCGTGGCCTGCACCCCGCCAATGTGCACGGCATTGCTGTCCGCCACGGGGTGAAAGTTCTCGCCCGTGAGCGTTACCGTCTGGCCGGGAACCAGCGACGCGGCGGACGCGAACCTCACCTGCGGGGCCCCCGCGGCCCCGGTGGGTGCGTCCGTGAGCGCGCCCTGGTCCGTACAGGCGGCCAGCAGGATCAGGCCGGCGGCGGAAGGCAGCGCCAGCCGCGGGCGCGGAAAGAGCCGAGGGGTCATCTACCGTGGTGCGGTGCGGGTATCCAGATTAAGCGTCGCAAAAGGAACATTTGCCGCACACAATCGATAAACCTATCCGTCATAAAGCGCAAGGTGTTACGGGTACTCGACGGCCGCATCGGCACGGTGCGGGGGCAAAGGCCCGCTCGCGGGCGGCCGTTTCCAGCGGAAGCCGCTGGGCGGGCGGAGGTTGCGCCGGGTGGACGGCGGCGCGCAGGTTCAGCGGACCGACACGTGACCCGGAGGGGCGGATGGCCGATGCGGCGGGAAAGACCGCGAAGGGCGAGCAGACGCGCGCGCTGATCCTGGAAACGGCCGTGGAGCTGTTCCTGGAGCGCGGCTACGAGGAAACCACTATGCGGGCCATCGCCGAGCGGGCGGGGGTGGCCCTGGGGAGCGCGTACTACTACTTCCGCAGCAAGGAGCAGCTCATCCAGGGCTTCTACAGCCGCACCCACCAGGAGCACGTGGCCGCCGCGGAGCCCGTGCTGCGCGACGAGCGTACCCTGCGGGGCCGGCTGATGGGGGTGATGGCCGCCAAGCTGCGCACCATCGAGCCGTACCACCGCTTCAGCGGCGTGCTCTTTCGCACGGCGGCGGACCCGGAAAGCCCGCTGAATCCCTTTTCTGCCGAGTCGGTCCCGGCGCGCCTGGAGGCCACGGAGATCTTTGCCGAGGTGGTGCGCGGCTCCGAAGATCGCAAGATGCCCAGGGACCTGGAGGCGGAGCTGCCGGACCTGCTGTGGATGTACCACATGGGCATCGTGCTGTTCTGGATCCACGACCGGTCGCCGGGGCGCGCGCGCACGTGGACGCTGATGGAGCGCACGGTAGACCTGGTGGCGCGGCTGATCTCCATCTCCACCCTGCCGCTGATGGGCCCCCTGCGCAAATCCGTCCTGCGCCTGGTCGCCGACCTGCGCATTCCGGCGTCGGACGAGGCGGCGGCGCCCGCACCGGTGAGCTGAGCGGACGCAGGATTACGCGATCTTTGAACTCCAGAAAATCCGCATCGTTGTTTTCCTGAACGAGGCGCCGCCGTATCCGTCCCGTGCCGCACCCCACGGCGCCGACTGAAGGATCTGCTCGCCCGCCATGCATGTCTCCGCGCCAGCTGCCGGACTTCGCCTGCCAGGATCTGCCGAGCGGAGGGGCGACAGAATCCATCGGCGCTCCGTCGCGGAAGACACGACCGCGGGGGGGGCGGTGCGCACCGGCGGCCTTCTTTGATGGCATAGTAGATCCTTCGGTCGGCGCCAGGGATCCCGAAAGGCATGGAATCGGCGGCGCCTCCCTCAGTCTCAGAGTGTGTTTAAGATTCCTCGCGGGCTTCGAACACTCGGCTTGATTTCCTGAGGGAGCGCACGCGGGTAACCTAAACGTGCACAGGTCTTTGCGCGCGACCGAAGGATCTACTCCGCACAACCGGGGGGCAGGCCTCCCGCCGCGTTGCCAGCCCTCGGTGATGCGGGCCAGATCCTTCGGTCGGCGCCATGGATCTAACCGGGAGAAGGGTTTCGGCGGCGCCTCCCTCAGGAAATCAAGCGCGGGGAGAGATTCTTAAACACGCTCTCAG
>DASQZE010000238.1:0-1939 GCA_035638875.1 Longimicrobium sp. | reverse complement strand
CACCCTCTCCCACAAACTGCGTGGGAAAGGGGATAAACTTCGACGGGTTTTCGCGCGCACGGCAGAACCACGTCGTTCCGCAGGTGAAGCCTCACGCGGGTTGTGAGGCTTTCCGCGGTGGTTGCGGCGGCTTTATCCGCTCAGGCCGGAACTCCGCGTCCCCCGCACCACCTCCGCCAGCACGTCGCGCATCCGCGTCGCCTGCTGTACGGGGTCGCACAGGGCGCGCGCGTGCGCGGGGCCGGCGGCGCCGAGGCGGGCGCGGCGCGCGGGATCGCCCACCAGCGCGCGCAGGGCCTTGCCGAGGGCGGCGGGATCGTCCGGGGGCACCAGCACGCCGCACGCGGGGTCCACGATCTCGCGCGCCCCGCCCAGCGCCGTCGCGACGACAGGCAGCCCCGCGTGCATCCCCTCCACGAACGCGATGCCGAACGGCTCCGGCCCCAGGTTGGGCTGGCAGAGCACGTCCGCGGCGGCCATCAGCACGGGCACGTCGTCGCGGTGGCCCAGGAAGCGGATGCGGGACGCGACACCCAGCTGCTGCGCGAGCGCGTACAGCTCCGCCAGGTGCGCCTCCTCGTGCGGCCGCTGCGCCCCGCCGGCGATCCAGCACGTCCATCCGCGGGCGGCCCGCAGGGTCCCCAGCGCCTGGACGAGCACGCGGTGCCCCTTCCACGGCTCCATCCGGCTCGCCTGCAGGATGACGACGTCCTCCGCCGGCGTCTGCAGCCGCGCGCGGAGGCCGGCGCGGTCCACGCCATCCGTTTCCGCGCGGGGTACGGGGGGATACACCACCTCGCCGCGAACGTGCGCCCACAGCCGGCCCAGCGTCCCGCCCGCGAAGCGGCTGGTGCAGATGGCCAGCGCCGGCGCCGTCCGCCGCGCCAGCCGGTCTGCCCAGGTGGTGCCCGTAACCGCATCGTGCAGCCAGAACACGAGCGGGATGCCGCGGTCCCGCGCGACCGGCGCGAACAGCCCGTGCGCCCACGACGAATGGCAGATGACGACGTCCGGCCGTGTCGCCCGGATCGCATCCGCCAGCCGGCGGCGGGCCCGGAACGCGCTCCAGGGACGGCTCATCCGCACGGGTCCCAGCATCTGCAGCGGGGCGCCCGCCGTGCGGATCTCGTCCGCCAGCCGCCCCTCGAAGCACAATGCGAACGCCTGCTCCAGCCCCGGCACGGCCGCACCCAGCCCGGCGAAGGTGGCGAGCATCCGCTCTACCCCGCCGTACAGGTTGCCCGAGTAGACGTGCAGGAGTCTCACAGCGCCTTCAGCTCTCCTGAACAGGAGCCACTTCCGCGACCAAGGCACGACGGCGGACAGCACTGAGACGTGTCAGGGACTCATCTCCGTACGGCGTAAGTGTCCAGTAGGTGGCAGTATCCTTGATGCTTCGCGGCTTCGCACTCTTTGTAATAAGTCCCAGGGCCCGCAGTTGGACCTTGATGATGTTCATTAGGGGAGCTTCAAACCGGATCTCCTGACAATCCTTTTGCGTGGCCGCAATGGTGCGCCGCCGAAGGTAGTCTTTGAACGCGGTTGCGAGTTGATCATCACTGGCATCGCCAATCATGAATGGACCCAAGACCTTGAGTATCTCGTCCCATTTCGTCCGAAAGCTCTCCATTGCCTCGTAGTACCCATCCACTTCTGCCCACACAGCCGTGAAGTGGAAATGAAATGGATCGTCTCCTTGGGCAAGCTGATCGATTCCTTCCGGCGCGACAACACGAACCGCTTCGAGTTCCCTCTCAAGTTCTTCGATCCGCTCGCGGAGGCGAAGGAGCTCCCTTGAGGCATCCGCCGTGGTTGCATCTGCCTTGATCCAGCCAACCGCGGGGTTGCTCTTAATCAGTTTTATCAGGCTACGACTGACCTGCGAACCTAGATCGCTGGGGTTTTCCCAGAATCGACAGATTCGCTGCTGCACTAACTG
>DASQZE010000237.1:0-4832 GCA_035638875.1 Longimicrobium sp. | reverse complement strand
CCCCCGGCCCCCTCCCCCGCTTCGCGGGCAGGAGGGGGAGAACTTCATCCCGGCCGAGCCCTGTGCTGGCGTGGCACTCGCCCGTGACGGACAGTCCGCGCAGGCGGACTTCGTGTGTTTGTTGCGGCGAATTCATTCGCTCGGCGCGGGGCCGGATTCCCCATGGCGGGATGCCGGGGTTACGCCGGTCCGTTCGGGTTCGCGTCTCGGCCGCCGGGTCCGAGCCGCGCCCCCACCCGCTCGTTCCTCGCGACCTCCCCCAAAAACCCCTGGGAGAGGTGATGTGAGATGGATCGCGCCGGGTGGGCGGGCTGCCGGCACGGGCGGAGCCCCCTCCCCCCGGCCCCCTCCCCCGCTTCACGGGCAGCAGGGGGAAAACTTCATCCCGGCCGACCCCCGTGCCGGCGTGGCACTCGCCCGTGACGGACAGTCCGCGCAGGCGGACTTCGCGAATTTCCAGCGGCGAATTCATTCGCTCCGGGGCTTCATCCCCGGCCGAGCCCTGTGCTGGCGTGGCACTCGCCCGTGACGGACAGTCCGCGCAGGCGGCCTTCGTGTATTTGTTGCGGCGAATTCATTCGCTCTGCTGGACGTCGGCCCTGCAGCCCGGCCTACGTGCCGCTGCCCGCCCCGCCCGCATCCGATCCCTCGTCCGTCCCCAGCATCCCGAACGCCACGGGGGGCCGGATGGGGAGCAGCACGGAGAACCGCGTTTCGCCGGGCAGGGAATCCACGTCGATGATCCCCGCGTGGCCCTGCGTGACGATGGTGTGCACCACGTCCAGCCCCAGCCCCGTGCCCTCGCCCACGGGCTTGGTGGAGAAGAACGGCTCCCAGATGCGCGCCTGCAGCTCCGGCGGAATCCCGCGCCCGTTGTCGGAGACCTCCACCAGCACGTGCGTGTCGCGCAGCGCGGTGCGGATGGTGATGCGGCCCGTGTCGCGCTGCACGGCATCGATGGCGTTGTCCAGCAGGTGCGTCCACACCTGGTTCAGCTCGCCGGGGTGGCCGGAGACCAGCGGCAGCCCCGGCGTGAAGTCGCGCTCCACGTGGATGCCGCACAGGCGGATGCGGTGCGCCAGCATGGTGAGCGTGCTATCCAGCCCCGCGTGCACGTCCGTGGGGATGCGCGCCGTGCCCCCGTCCATGTGCGAGTACGACTTGACGGCGCCCACGAGCGCCGAGATGCGCGCCGACGCATCCTCGATCTCGCGCAGCAGCGTGTCCGCGGCCAGGTCCGCGCCCAGCCAGGTGAACGCCGCCGGGGGCAGGGTGCAGGCCGTCAGGGCGTCCGCGTCCAGCCCCGCGTCGGCCAGGGAGCCGGCGATGTCCCACGCGCGGTCCACGCCTTTTTCCTCCAGCCGCAGCGCCAGCGCCTCCTCGCGCTCGCTGCGGGCGAGCGAGTCCGACTCCAGCGTGGAGTTGCGCCCGGCCAGCAGCGTGTTGATGGCATCGCGCGCCTCGTCGCTGTCCACGAACTGCAGGGTGGCCTCGCGCAGGCCGTCCAGCATCTCGCGCAGGCGGTGGGCGGAGCGGCGCGCGGCGGCGGCGGGGTTGTTGAGCTCGTGCGCCAGGCCGGCGGACAGCTTGCCCAGCGCCATCAATCGGTCCCACTGCTCGGCCGTGCGCGTGGTGTAGCGCACCCGCTCGACCATGAGCGTGATGAGCCGCTGCTCCAGCGCGGGGATGGCGCGCAGCAGGTCTGGAAAACGCGTTTCCGCGAAGAGAAATACGCGCGACGGCATGACCGCGCGCCCCGTGGCCGCCCAGCGCGTCATCCGCGAAAACGGCAGCTTGCCCGAGATCTCGCCGGCCCGGGCGATGAACGCGCGCGACTCCGGCGCGCCCTGCGGCAGCGCGTGCACCTCGCCTTCCAGCAGGGCGAACATGGAATCGGCCGGGTCGCCGGCGCGGAACAGCACCTCGCCCGATGCGACCGCGCGCATCTCACCGTTCTCCGCGAGCCACTGGAGCGCGTGCTCGTCCAGGTCTTCGAACTCGGGGATGCGCTGCAGGTCGCGGACGAGGGCCGGGACGTCCGTCTCGGTGAGCGTCATGGCGCGGCGGGGTGCGGGGGAGTCGTGTGTGGCCATCGTACGTCTGCACCAAACTACAGGAGCGCGCAAGGGAACGGTTGTAACGATGGACGGCGGGGCAAACTGCGTGGGGGAGGGAGGTGGGATTCGTCGCGGGGAATGGCGTCGCGCCCGGGCACGGGCCGGCGAGCCCCACGGAGCAGGGAAGCCCGCCCCGGTGACGAATCCCCGTAGAAGTATACACCCCCTCCCGCGCAGTTTGCGGGAGGGGGTGGACGAGCCTCGGCGAGGCCGGGGGCGGGCCCCGGACGGACCTCCGCCCCGCGCCTCCTACTCCGCTTATGCCGGGGCCAGCGCCTCCTCGAACTCGCTGAAGTCCCCGTCCGGGAGCTCCGCGTACACGGGGTTGGACAGGTACCGCTCGCCGAAGTCGCAGATGATGGAGACGATCAGCTTGCGCTCCATCTCGGGCCGCGCGGCCACCTGCAGCGCCGCCCAGGTGATGCTGCCGGACGAGATCCCCGCGAAGATGGCCTCCTCGCGCGCCAGCCGCCGCGCCGTCGCGATGGCGTCGTCGTTGGTCACGGTGACGATCTCGTCGTAGATGCCCGTGTCCAGGTTGCCGGGCACGAACCCCGCGCCGATCCCCTGCTGCTTGTGCGGCGACGGCGCCCCGCCGGACAGCACCGGGCTCTCCGCCGGCTCCACGCACACGATGCGCAGCTCCGGCTTCCGCTCCTTGAGGTATCGTCCCGCGCCCGTGATGGTGCCGCCCGTGCCCACACCGGCCACGAACACGTCCACCGCGCCGTCCGTATCCGCCCAGATCTCCGGCCCCGTCGTGCGGTAGTGGATCTCCGGGTTGGCGGGATTGTCGAACTGGCGGGGCATCCACGCGCGGCCGCCCAGCTTGCCGGCGATCTCCTCCGCGCGGGCGATGGCGCCCTTCATCCCCCTGGGCCCCTCCGTGAGCACCAGCTTGCAGCCCAGCGCGCGCAGCATGTTGCGGCGCTCCACGGTCATCGTCTCCGGCATGACGAAGATGCAGCGAAATCCGCGCGCCACCGCCGCGTACGCCACGCCGATCCCCGTGTTGCCGCTGGTGGGCTCCACCACCACCATCCCCGGCCGCAGCACGCCCCGCTCCACCGCGTCGTCCACCATGGCGGCGCCGATGCGGTCCTTGACGCTGTTGAAGGGGTTGAAGCCCTCGTGCTTGATCACCACGCGCCCCGGCAGCCCCGCGCCCAGGCGGTTGAGCTGGATGAGCGGCGTGCCGCCCATGGTCTGCGTGATGTCGGCGTGGATCGTTCCCCGTGGCATGCGTCCTCCCGTCTGGAGTGTGGATGCGGCCGTGCCGTGCTGCCCGCTCGAGGACTGAGATACGTCCGCCGCCCGATTGCGTTCCCGTGCCGCGGAGGGTGGCGGAAAATGCGGCGGCGCGGACGGGCGTCCTTCGTGCCGGATGCTGATCGCGGGCAATCGCGCGCCCGCGTGCGCCGCCGGGCGTTTCCATCCCCTTTCGCCCGCGCCCGCGGATGCTTATCGTGGGCGTGCTAAGTTTTCCGCACACCCCGTCCCCTGAGCCTCCATGTCGCGAAACACCGTTCGCGCGCTCGCGCTCCTGGCCCTGGCCGTCGCCTCCGCGCCGGCCGCCGCACAGACCGCGCGGGACCTGCCGGCGCCGCCCGTGGCCCGCGTGGTTCCCAAGACCGACACCCTGCACGGCGACGTGCGGACCGACAACTACTTCTGGCTGCGCGACCGCCAGAACCCCGAGGTGATCTCGTACCTGGAGGCGGAGAACCGCTACGCCGACTCGGCCATGTCGGGCACCCGCCAGCTGCAGGAGACGCTGTACCAGGAGATCCTGGGCCGCCTGCGGCAAACGGACCTGAGCGTGCCGGACCGCATTGGGCCGTACTTCTACTATTCGCGCACGGAAGAGGGCAAGCAGTACCCCATCTTCGTGCGCCGGCGCGGCAGCATGCAGGCGCCCGAGGAGGTGATCTTCGACCAGAACCGCATGGCCGAGGGGGCCCGCTACTACACGCTGGGCGCGTTCAGCGTATCGCCGGACCACCGCATGCTGGCGTTCTCGGTAGATACCAGCGGCTCTGAGCACTTTACCATCATGGTAAAGAACCTGGAGACCGGCGAGATCCTTCCCGAGCGCATTGACGACGTGTCGTTCGGCGCCACGTGGGCGGCGGACAACCGGCACCTGTTCTACACGCGCACGGACGAGGCGCAGCGCCCGGACCGCGTCTTTCGCCACGCGCTGGGCACCGCCGCGTCGGCGGACGTGCAGGTGTACCACGAGCCGGACGTACTCTTTCGCGCCGGCGTGTACCGCACCAAGGACAACCGCTTCCTGGTGGTGAGCAGCGGCAGCTTCACCAGCAGCGAAGCGTACGTGATCCCCGCCGACCGGCCCACGGAGGCCATGCGCATGGTGGCGCCGCGGCAAAAGGACGTGTCGTATTCCGTGAACCACCAGGACGGCCGCTTTCTCATCCGCACCAACGCGGACGGCGCCACCAACTTCAAGCTGATGTGGGCGCCGGAGTCGGACCCGTCCCGTGCCGCGTGGCGCGAGCTGGTGCCCCAGCGCGACAGCGTGCTGCTGGACGGCTTCGATGTGTTCCGCGACCACCTGGTGATGTACGAGCGGGGCAACGCGCTGCGGATGATCCGCATCCGCAACATCCGCACGAACCAGGAGCACACGGTGGAGTTCGCCGAGCCGGTATACGCGGCCGGCCCAGGGAGCAACCCGGAGTACGACACGCACAC
>DASQZE010000236.1:0-21988 GCA_035638875.1 Longimicrobium sp. | reverse complement strand
GCCGCGCCTGCACATCGAGCACACGTCGGAGCGGCAGATCGGGCAGATCTACATTCCCAGCGTGAACTGGCTGCTGATGTTCGCCTGCATCGGGCTGGTGATCGGGTTCCGCAACTCCAGCAACCTGGCGTCGGCGTACGGGGTGGCGGTGACCACGGACATGGTGTTCACCACGCTCCTGTTCGCGTTCGTGGCGCTCAGCCGGTTTGGGTGGTCCAAGTGGAAGGTGGGGCTGCTGTGCGGGGCGTTCCTGGTGGTCGATTTGGCCTTCTGGGGTGCCAACATCGTGAAGATTCCCGACGGCGGCTGGTTCCCGCTGGTGATCGCGCTGGGCTTCTTTACCTGCATGACCACGTGGAAGATGGGCCGGCAGATCCTCGCGCAGCGCATGCAGGCGCGTACGCTGCCGGTAAAGCTGTTCATCAAGGACCTGCAGAACAACAAGTACACGCGGGTGCCGGGGACGGCGGTGTACATGTACGGCAACGCCGCAGGCACGCCTCCCGCGCTGCTGCACAACCTGATGCACAACAAGGTGTTGCACGAGCGCGTGGTGCTGCTGTCGGTGGAGATGCACGAGGTGGCGTTCGTGGACGAGGCGGAGCGGGTGGAGGTGGAGGAGATGGGCCACGGCCTGTTCCGCGTGCTGCTGCGCTACGGCTTCACTGAAGATCCCGACATCCCGTCCGGCCTGGCGATGGCAAAGGAGAAGGGGCTCACCTTCAAGGCCATGGAAACGAGCTACTTCCTGGGGCGGGAGACGCTGATCGCCTCCAAGACCCCGGGAATGGCCCTCTGGCGCGAGCAGCTGTTCTCGGTGATGTCGCGGAACGCGCGAAGCGCCACGTCGTTCTTTGGCCTGCCGCCGAACCGGGTGGTGGAGCTGGGGGCGCAGATCGAGCTGTAGGCGGAACTGCGAACTGCGGGTTACAGGGGACAGGTTACAGGGGACAGCCTGCAACTGCGGTCTCCGCACAGCCGGCTCGCCGGGACTGTACGCGGCCTTCCTCCACCCACGGAGGAAGGCCGCTTCGATTCCTCGGATTAATTGTGCACTCCCCCCCTCACACGGACGACACTGAAGAAACGAGGATCGTTCTGTCCTCTGTGACCTCTTTCCCTCTGTGTGAGACGCAGTGGAAATCCGAGTGCACAATCAACTGCGGGATTCGGTATAACCTATAACCTATAACCTGTAACCTGTAACCTGTAACCTGTAACCTGTAACCTGTAACCCGTAACCCGCAGTTCCCGTACGGCGGATCATCCGGCGGCCTGGGCGGTATCACAGGCTGCCGCAGGACCCCCCACCGACAGGAGAAACGCGCGGTGTTCGAGCACGTCGAAGGCATCCGGAGGAAGAATCGGCGAGGCACCCTGCCGGCGGTGGGGGCGGCGGCGCTGGTGCACGTCCTTTTGCTTGCCCTCCTGGTGTGGGGTGTCCGCGAAAACATCCTGATGGCCGGGGCGCCGGTGGGCGACGGGCCCGCGCTCGCGTTTCCGGAGGGCGGAGGCGGGGGCGGCGGAGGGCGCGGCGGCGAGGAGATGGTCTCGTACGTGGACCTGGCCCCGCCACCGCCGGCTGAGACCGTCGAGGTGGAGCCGGTGCCCGAGGAGGACGTGCTCGTTCCGCCCGAGCCGACGCCCGTTCCTGAGCCGCCCAGGCCCGAGGCGCCGCAGGTGGAGACGCCCACCGAGCGGTCCCCCGCCGCGACACCGACGCCCGCTCCGCGCGGCGCCGGCGCCGGCACGGGTGGCGGCGAGGGGCCGGGGCAGGGTCCCGGGACGGGGCCGGGCGTGGGGCCGGGCTCCGGCGGCGGATCGGGCGGGGGCGACGGCGGCGGGATCGGCTCGGGGACGGGACCGGGGACGGGCGGGGGCACGAGCCGCATTCGCCCGCCGCAGACGGACCTGCTGATCATCCCCCCGGACCGGCCGCGCGGGATGCCTTCGCGGACGGTGACGATCACGCTGCGCGTGGACACCCGCGGCCGCGTGCGCGACGCCCGGCTCAGCGACAGCACGGGCAACCGCGGCTACGACGACCGCGTGCGGCGGTGGGCCATGGACCTGGTGTTTCGCCCGGCGGTGAACATGGACACCAACCGGCCGGAAGAAGTGGATTACCCCATCACGGTCGACATCTGACCCTGGATGGATGGACGACGAGCCCGCCGCGACCTGACCGTCGCGGCGGGCTTTTTCGTCTGGCGGTTCCGCGGATACTACTCGAACGCGTCGTCCGCCAGCGTTTCGTCCATCACCTCGCGGATGACGTCGCCGTCGAAGCCGCGGCGGGCGAGGAAGCCGTGCAGGCGGCGGCGGGCGCGGTCGGGCTCTTCGCCGGCGCGGGGCTTCCACTTGGCGGCGGCGCGGCGGGCCAGCTCGCGCTCGTCCGTATCCTCGCCCTCCATCGTCTCCCGGATGGCGGTGCGGGCGGTCTCCTCGTCCACCCCCTTTTGCCGCAGTTCGTTCGCCAGGCGGCGGCTGCCCTGCGGACGCAGGCGGACGCGGTCGCGCGCCAGCATCCCCGCGAACACGGCGTCGTCGATCATCCCCAGCTCGCGCAAGCGGCCGATCACCTCCTCCGCCACCTCGGCGCCGAAGCCCTTCATCCGCAGGCGGCGGGCGAGCTCCACGGCGCTGCGCGGGCGCACGGCCAGCAGGTGCAGCGCCGCCTCGCGCGCCTGCCACGTGCGGTCGCGCCGCTCCAGTTCCATCAGCCGCGCCTCGTCCACCGCGTCGCCCACGCGCAGGTTGGCCGCGTGCGCGATCTCGGCGGCAAGCCCCATGCGGAACTCGCCGTCCACGAACACGCTCAGGCGGTCGGGGTCGTGCTTCTGCGGCGGCAGGGAGGTGATGCGCATGGGGCGGGTGTCTGCCGGGTTCGGGGTACGGACGGAACTGCGGGGGACAGGTTACAGGGGACAGGGGACAGCCAGCAACAGCGGGGACCTCGCGACGGGCGTATTCCGCGGCGGAAAGCAGGCAGTTGCTTGCCGTAACCTGTACCCTGTCCCCTGTAACCCGCGGTTCCGTCACGGTCTTGTCCGCACTCACCTCGCGCCTTATCCTCCCCGCCATGCTCCAATCCCTCGCTCCCGAGGCGCCCGCGGCGGACTTCCGCGCCCTGCGCGACCGCGAGTTTCCGCACCTGGCCCGCGCGCCGTGGCTCAACGCCGCGTCCATGGGCCCGCTGCCGGAGCGCGCGCGCCTGGCGGTGGATGCGTACAACCGGCGCCGCTCGGACATCCACTCCCTGCGCGGCGACGACTTCGAACCCCTGATGGCGCGGGCCCGGCGTGCCGCCGCACGGCTCATCGGCGCGGAGGCGGACGAGATCGCGCTCCTCCCCAACACCAGCCACGGCCTGAACCTCGCCGCGCTTTCCCTGCCGCTGCAGCCGGGGCGCCGGGTGCTCGTGAGCGACCGCGAGTTCCCGGCGAACGTGTACCCCTGGCTGGCCCTGCGCGAGCTGCGCGGCGCGCGCGTGGACGTCGTTCCCGCGGACGCGCGCGGCAACCCGGACGAGGCGCGGCTGCTGGAGGAGCTGGCGCGCGGCGACGTGGGGATCCTGGCCATCTCCGCCGTGCAGTTCACCAGCGGGTGGGTGGCGGACCTCGCGGCGCTGGGGCGGGCCTGTCGCGAGAACGGCGCGTTCCTGGTGGTGGATGCCATCCAGGCGCTGGGCCAGGTGCCCGTGGACGTCCGCGCATCCCACGTCGACGTGCTGGCCACGGGGTGCCACAAGTGGCTCTGCTCCCCGTTCGGCACGGGATTCACGTACGTGCGGCGGGAGCTGGTGGGGCGGATGGAGCCGCGGGTCATCGGCTGGTCGGCCATGACGGCATCGGCGGACCTGGAGCGGGTGCTGGACTACGCGCCGGGATGGGTAGAGGGCGCGCGCCGCTTCGAGGTGGCCACGCAGCCCTGGCAGGACTACGCGGGGATGGTGGAATCCCTGGAGCTGCTGCTGGATGCGGGACCGGCGCGCATCCGGGCGCACGTGCTGGCGCTGCTGGAGCCGCTGGCGGCGTGGGTGGAGGCGCGGGGGATGGAGGTCGTGGGCGATCCGCGGCCGGAGCGCCGCTCGGGGATCTTCGCGTTCACGGGGGCGGACGCGGCGGGCGCATTCCGCGCGCTGCACCGGGCGGGAGTGGGATGCGTGCTGCGGGAGGGCGCCGTGCGCCTGTCGCCGCACCTGTACAATCAGCCAGAAGACATCGGACGCGTGATGGACGTGCTGGACGGGTGGATGCGGTGAGGGGCGCCGGCGACGAGGTGCGGGCCATGGTAGAGGCAGTGCGCGACGAGCTCGCGCCCGATCCCCGGCTCGCCGTGTTCGACGTGGAGGTGCTGATCGACGGCGGACGGCTGACGCTCTCGGGCGCCACGTCGGAGCCGGCGGCCGCGCAGGAGCTGCACCGGCGCGTGGCGACGCTCACGGCCTGGGACGAGGTGGTGGATGCCGTGCAGCTGCTCCCCGAGGCGGACGCGGACGACCGGGTGCACGCCGTGGTCTCCGCCGCCGTCGCGCCCATGCTCGGGGGGCCCCGGATCCAGTCCACGCAGGTGTCGCAGGCCGTGCTGGGAAGCCGGCTGATCGTGTTCCGGCGCGAGGGGCGGTGGCTGCAGTGCCGGGGCGCCGACGGCTACATCGGCTGGATCCACGCGGGATACGTGGCGCTGATGGACGAGGGGATGGCGCGCGCCTGGGAGCTGGGCGCGGACGGCGACCTGTGGGTGTCGCTGGACGCCCGCGTCGTGCAGGACAGCGGCGACGTGCTGGTGCGCCTTCCCTGGGCCGCGCGCGTGCTGCGCGAGCAGGATGGCATCGTCCGCCTGCCGGACGGCCGCACGGGGCACGCGAAGGGCGAGATGCTGCCGCTGGGCGCCCGCGGCCTGGGCTTTCCCGGCGACACGACGGCCATCTGCGAAACGGCGTCGCGCTGGCTGGGCGTACCGTACCAGTGGGGCGGCATCACCATGGGCGGGGTGGATTGCTCCGGCTTTGTGCAGGCGCTGTACCGCATGCACGGCTTCGTCATCCCCCGCGACAGCGACCAGCAGTCGCGCGCGGGGCAGCCGGTGGAGTGCGGGCAGGACTTCGAGCACCTGCAGCCCGGCGACCTGCTGTTCTTCGCGGAAAACGCCGGCAGCTGCTCGCACGTGGCCCTGTCCACGGGGGGATCGCAGATCGTCCACTCGTCGCTGGGCAACGGCGGCGTGGCGCGCAACGACATGGCCGGCCGGCGCAACTACGAGAAGGAGCTGCGGCGGATGTTCTTGTGGGCGCGGCGGATGGTGTGAACGGCAAGGGATGAACGGCGGGGGACAGGTTACAGGGGACAGGGGACAGCCGGCAACGGCGGTTCGGCACCTGCGCCGCGCCCTGTGCCGGCCGTTCGCGTCTACCGCCAGGCGCTGAGGATGACGGCCATGAGGAGCACCTTGGCGAGCGCGTCGCCGGCGTGGATGGCGTAGAGCCTGGGCGGCATCTTCTCCCAGATCACGGCGCCGGCGAGGAGCGCGGCCTGGAACCCGATCCACAGCCACCCCCCCAGCTGCACCGCATCCACCCAGCCGTCCGTCCCCAGCAGCGCCACGAACCGCGCGAGCACGAACGCGACGACGAGCACCCGGGCGAACTCGGCCAGCACCTTGCCGGCGGGCATGGCCTTGTCCGCCGGCGCGTCCGGGTCCATCCCCAGCAGCTTCATCCGTGCGTTGCCAAAGAGCAGCGGGCCGTTCCACACCGCTCCCACCACGAAAGCCGCCACCGCCGCCACCAGCACGGCCAGATAGTTGATCGCCGGCATGCTCGTCATCTCCTTGCGGCTGTGGCGCCTACGCCCGGTGCAGGCGGAGCGGGGAGACCTTCTCGCGGACGATGATTCCCTTCGCCTCCAGGTCCAGCTGCACGGCCTTGGTCCACCACCCCGACTTCGCGCCGCCCGGGTACAGCGCCTCGGGGAGATGGGCCAGCACGCCCTGCTGGACCTCCGCCACGGTGAGCCCCGGCTTGCGATCGGGAAGGATCTGCAGGATGGCGTGCTTCATGGCCTCGTATAAGGCGGCGTCCAGGTGCTCGGTCTTGCCGGGATGGTTCACGTTCTCCACCGCCACCTTGCCGGCCGGGACGGGGCGAGGGTTCGTCAGCGTTGCGCTCATCGTGCGTTCTCCGTGGCGGGGGTGAACAGCATCTCCAGGTAGCGGCGGAGATGGTCGAGGCTGGCGGCGGCCACGTCGGTGCTCTGCCGGGCCTTGGCGAGGATGAACGCGCCCTGGATGACGGCGTGGATGTGCAGGGCGAGGCTCCCCGCGCTCCACCCGGCGTGGATGGGGTACTTGGACATGGCTTCGGCAATGTCGGCTTCGACCGTGGCGACGTGATCGCTGATGCTGTGGTCGCAGGCTTCGCGGATGCGGGGATGCGTCCCGTGGACCTCCTGCACCATCGTGCCCACGAGGCAGGTGTAGTCGGGGACGTCGCCCTGCAGGATCATCTTGCGGAAGTCCACGTATCCCAGCAGCCGGTCCAGCGGATCGGCGAGCGCGCGATACGGTGCCGTCGCGAAGACGTCGCCCGTCAGCTCGTCCCAGTGCCGCGCGGTCGCCAGGGCGAGGTCTTCCTTGCCCTTGAAGTGATGGAAGAAGCTGCCCTTGGTGAGCCCCGCCGCCTCGCACACGTCCTCGATGCGGGTCGCGTTGTAGCCCCGCGCGCGGATGACGTGCATCGCCGCATCCAGGAGCTTCGTCTTCGATTGATGTTTCATATCCGTCATCCGGATCTCCATACCCGCTGGTTGGTGTGAAGTGTACCGACTGGTGGGTATGGTGTCAATGGTGATCTTTGGGAGAAGGGAAATCGGGCGCGCGATGGGGGCGATGGGCGGGGAGAGGGAGTGCCAAGCCTTGCGAATCCCGGCTGGCGATTCCCTATTCCCTGATCCCCATTCCCTGCCGTCTCAGCGGAGAATCAGCATCTCCACCAGGAACCAGCCCAACAGTATGCCCGCCGCAGCGCCCGCGGCCACCACGCTCCACATCCTGATCCTGGCTCTCCACGGGGTACGCGCCACGTCTTCTCCGCTTCCGTTCCTGGTTGGGGCCGATGCGCCGCCGGCGCGGGTTTGCGAATGGCGTGCCGCCTCGCGCCGTGCGTCATGGTGCGGCGGCGACGCCCCGCGCGCAAGGCGGACGGCATGATCGTGGGCATCGGCGTCGACATGGTGAGCCTTCCGCGCTTCCGCGAGCTGATGGAACGGCGCGGGGAAGCCGCCCTCGGCCGCTTCTTTACGGAGGCCGAGGCGGAGCGCTGCCGGCAGTCGCGCTCGGCGCTGGAGTCGTTCGCGGCGCGGTTCGCGGCCAAGGAGGCGTTCTTCAAGGCGCTGGGCACCGGCTGGGGGCTGGGCGGGCGGTGGACCGAGGTGGAGGTCGTCTCCGCCGATACCGGCGCGCCCAGCCTGCGCCTCACCGGCCGCGCCGCTGAGGCCGCCGCCGAGCGCGGCGTGTCCGCCATCCACGTCTCCCTCACCCACACCGACGAGAGCGCCACCGCCTTCGTCGTGCTGGAGTCGTGACCGCGGCCGACGTCAGGCCGTGAACGTCGTGGCGGGAGCTTCGCGGCCTCGCCCGGCTGTGGATGTCCTGCTGGAGGCCTAGCGGCCTCCGATGACCTGCCGTGAACGTCGAACCGGAGGCCTGACGGTCGCCCGGGCCGTGAACATCCACCGGCGTTGTTTTCCTGAGGGAGGCGTGACGGATCCGTCCCGTGCCGCGGCCTCTGCAGCCGACCGAAGGATCTGCTTTCCCGCACATGACCGCCGCTCACGCGCACCGATCCTGCCCGCGACCGGTTCGTTCAGACGCTGCTGGTGGGAATCCGGAACGGGAGAGATCCGTCGTGGAGGCTGCGATCAATCACGGGCGAGGAGATCCTTCGGTCGGCGCCACAGATCGCTGCACAGGATGGAAACGGCGGCGCCTCCCTCAGGAAAACAACGCCCGGGTGAGGCATGATGATGACGGACCAAAGTGGTATCCAGGACAACACCCGCAGTTGCAGGCCGTCCCCTGTAACCTGTCCCCTGTAACCCGCAGTTGCAGTCCCTCCCCCTCCGCGCACTTTCTCCGCCGCCGCCGCCGTACTACCTTCCCGCGCCCAAACACCCTGTTCACTCCGGCGGATATCGTGGGAACGTCTTGAGTACGGCGCTGTGGTACGCCTTGGCGGCAGCCGCCGCGAACCTGATCGGCGGCTTCGTCATCACGGCGGCCTCGTCCACCGGGCGGGCGACGCAGCGGTTCCTGATCGCGTTCGGCGCGGGGTTCATGATCGCCACGGCGCTCGTGGGGATGATCCCGCACGCCATGGAAGGCGGCGAATCCGCCGTGCTGGCCGTGCTGGTGGGATACCTGCTCGTGCACCTTACCCAGCACGTGCTTGTGGCCCACTTCCACTTTGGCGAGGAGACGCACAGCGAGCACATGGTCAGCCGCTGGGTGGGCATCACGGCGCTGCTGGGGCTGCTGCTGCACACCTTTTTCGACGGCGTCGCCATCGCCAGCGGCTTTCACGTGGGCAACTGGCTGGGGATGCTCGTCTTCTTCGCCATCCTGCTGCACAAGGTGCCCGAAGGCGTGACCGTGGCGTCCATCATGCTGGCCAGCGGCAACTCGCGCAGGCGGGCCATCGGCGCCGTGGCCCTGCTGGGGCTGAGCACGGTGGCGGGCGTGGTGCTCACGGAGTACGTGCGCATCCTCTCCACCACGGGGCTGGCCTTGAGCGCGGGCGTGACGCTGTACGTGGGCGCCAGCAACCTGGTGCCCGAGGTGCAGAAGAAGCGCAGCTGGTCCAGCGCATTCGCCGTCTTCCTGGGCGCGGGACTGTTCTACGTGACGTACCTGATGGTGCGGGGATACCTGGAGCCGTGACCGAATTCAGCCTCTTCGGCGACGAGCCGCCGCCTTCCGCGCGCGAAGACGCGCCCGCCGCCGCGCCGGACCCGTCCGCGCCGCTGGCCGAGCGCATGCGCCCCCGCACGCTGGACGAGATCGTGGGCCAGCAGCACCTGGCCGGCCCCGAAGGCACCCTGCGCAAGCTGCTGGCGACGGGGCACCTGCCCAACCTCATCCTCCACGGCCCCCCCGGCAGCGGCAAGACGACGCTGGCGCGCGTCATCGCCACGGACAGCGGCTTCTCGTTCGTCCCCTTCAACGCCGTCAGCGAGGGCGTGCCCCGGCTGCGCGAGGTGGCCAAGGAGGCCGAGGCGCGGCGCAAGGCAGGCCGCCGCACGCTGCTGTTCATCGACGAGATCCATCGCCTGAACAAGGGCCAGCAGGATTTCCTTCTCCCGGGGATCGAGTCGGGCTTGATGACGCTCGTGGGCGCCACGACGGAGCACCCGGGGTTCGAGATCAACCCCGCCGTTCTGTCCCGCTCCACCGTCCTCGTCCTGGAGACGCTCACGGAAGACGACCTGCGCGCCCTGGTCCGCCGCGCGCTGGCGGACACGCAGCGGGGGCTGGGGTCGGCCGACGTGGCGATGGACGAGGTGGCGGAGGACGTGCTCGTGCGCAACGTGGGCGGCGACGCGCGGCAGGCGCTGGCGGCCATGGAGATCGCGGCGCGGCTGGTGGGCGGCGGCGGGCGCATCACGGCGGACGCCATGCGCGAGGCGCTGCAGCAGCCCACGGCGCGCTACGACACGTCGCTGGGATACGAGATGCTCAGCGCCTTTCACAAGTCGCTGCGGGCGAGCTCGGGGAGCGGCGCCCTGTACTGGGCCATGCGGATGATCCAGTCGGGCGAGGACGCCAAGACGGTGTTCCGCCGGCTGATCGCGGCCGCGTACGAGGACGTGGGACTGGCGGACCCGCAGGCCGGCATCGTGAGCGTGAACGCCATGCTCGCGTTCGAGCGGCTGGGGCTCCCCGAGGGGCTGCTGCCGCTGTACAGCGCCATCCTGTACGTCGCGAACGCGCCCAAGAGCAACCGCGCGTACATGGCCGGCGGCGAGGCGTCGCGGATGGCGAAGGAGCACGACAACGCCCCCGTGCCCCTCTCCCTGCGCAACGCGACCACGTCGCTGATGAAGGAGTGGGGATTCGGGGAAGGATACAAGTACGCGCACGACTACGAGGGCGGCTACGTGCCCCTGCAGACGCTGCCGGACGTGATCAAGGACGAACGTTTCTACGAGCCCACCGACCGCGGCTACGAGCTCAAGATCGCCGCACGGATGCGGGAGCGCGGGGATCCGGGGTGATGGAGGGTGGGGCGGCGGGAGGATCGCCAGGAGGGAGCGGTGGGATGAACGGCGGCGAGAATCGGTGGATGGGGATCGTCGCACGACGCGGACATCCGGCCTGAGTGGGTAAACCCGCCGCTGGAAAAGCCATAAGCCCCGTCTCCGCTCGCTTGCGCTCGCGGAACGGGGCTTCAACTGCGTTTGGGGCTCCGGCTCCGACCGACATCCGCCGGCGGCGTGGCAATCCGCCTGTGACGGAGTCCGCGCAGGCGGACTTCGTGATGTCGTAGCCGCGGTTTCAACCGCCTGGGCGGCTCGTGCCGCGCGAAGAGGGTTGATCCCGGACGGACGATTCGACCGATATCCGCCGGCGGCGTGGCATTCCGCCCGTGACGGAGAGTCCGCGCAGGCGGACTTCGTGTAGTCGTTGCGGCGAATTCATTCGCTTGGGCGGGGTTCGAGCCGCTCACCATTGCCCCCGGGCGGGGGCTCGTGCCGCGAGAAGAGGTTTGATCCCGGACGATTCCTCCCGACCGATATCCGCCGGCGGCGTGGCATTCCGCCCGTGACGGAGAGTCCGCGCAGGCGGACTTCGTGTAGTAGTTGCGGCGAATTCATTCGCTCTGTCGAGAGTCCACGCCGCAGAGAGCATGTTCGATCTCGGATCGACTGCTTCCTCGGCCCCGAAGCCGGAACCTGCACAAAAGCAAACGGCCGCGCACCCGTGAGGATGCGCGGCCGAAAGCGTTCGGTCGCGGAGCGGAGCCCCGAAGCCTTCAACCCGCCTTGCGGATCTTGCCGGCCGAGATGCAGCTCGTGCAGACTCGCACGCGCTTATGCGTCCCGTTCTCCGTCACGATCCGGGCGGGCTGCAGGTTCGGGCGCCAGACACGCTTGGTACGATTGTTGGCGTGGCTGACGTTGTTCCCGCTGCGCGGGCCCTTTCCGCAGACGGCGCAAAAAGCCATCGGTATCTCCTGATAGTATCCGGCCAACGAACCCAGCGAAGCCTGGAAATGTAAGCGACCCGGGTCCATTGGTCAACCCATGGCCCCCGGGCGATCGCGTTGACACCGTCCGGAGCCACGGCTAGCTTTTGCGCGTGTCACCCGGGCGCCCTTTCGTGCGCGCTCCATCCCATCCGCACCCGACGGGCATGAAGACAGCGCTGATCACCGGCATCACCGGCCAGGACGGAAGCTACCTGGCCGAGCTGCTGCTGGAGAAGGGCTACAAGGTATACGGGCTGGTCCGCCGCAGCTCCACCGTCACCTTTGAGCGAATCCAGCACATCGCCGACCGGCTGGAGCTGCTTTCGGCCGACCTGCACGACCAGAACTCGCTGTTCTACGCCCTGGAGGCCTCGCAGCCCGACGAGGTGTACAACCTGGCCGCGCAGAGCTTCGTGCAGACCTCGTGGACGCAGCCCGTGCTCACGGGCGACGTGACGGGGCTGGGCGTTACGCGCGTGCTGGAGGCCATCCGCATCTTTGACCGCGACCGCAAGATCCGCTTTTACCAGGCGTCGTCGTCGGAGATGTTCGGCAAGGTGATGGCCGTGCCCCAGGCCGAGGACACGCCGTTCTACCCCCGCTCGCCGTACGGCGTGGCCAAGGTGTACGGCCACTGGGCCACGGTGAACTACCGCGAGAGCTACGGGATGTACGCCGTGAGCGGCATCCTGTTCAACCACGAGTCGCCCCGCCGCGGGCTGGAGTTCGTCACCCGCAAGGTGACGGACGCCGCCGCCCGCATCAAGCTGGGGCTGGCCGACGAGCTGCGCCTGGGCAACCTGGACGCGCAGCGCGACTGGGGCTTCGCGGGCGACTACGTGCGCGCCATGTGGCTCATGCTGCAGCAGGACACCCCCGACGACTACGTGGTGGCCACGGGCGAGACGCACACGGTGCAGAAGCTGGTGGAAACGGCGTTCGGCGCGCTGGACCTGGACTGGCGCCCGTACGTAAAGCTGGACCCGCGCTTCATGCGGCCGGCGGAAGTGGACCTGCTGGTGGGCGACCCCTCGCGCGCGAAGAACGAGCTGGGGTGGGAGCCGCTGGTGGGCTTCGACGAGCTGATCCGGATGATGGTGGACGCGGACGTGGAGCGGCTGCGGGGCGCCGGACGCCCGGCCCTGGCCGCGGCGGGCTGAGGCGATGCGCGTCCTGGTAACGGGCGCGGCGGGATTCGTGGGCTCATGGCTCGTCCGCGACCTGCTCGCGGACGGGCATTCCGTCGTCGCGGCGTCCCAGGACGGGCGCCCGGCGCGCCACGCCGCGTCCAACCCTGCGCCCGGCGCGCCCCATCCCGCGTCTGGAGCACACTGGCTCGCGCTGGACGTGACCTCCCCGGCGTCCGTCGCGGCCGCCGTGGAGGCGGCCCGTCCCGAGGCCGTCTTTCACCTGGCCGGGCAGGCCAGCGTGGGCGACAGCTTCAACGATCCCCTGGGCACCTGGGACGTGAACGCCACCGGCACGCTGCGGGTGGCGGCCGCGCTCCCCGAAGGCGCGCGGCTGCTCCTCGCGGGCTCGGCCGAAGCCTACGGCGTGGTGCCCGAGGCGGAGCAGCCCATCCGCGAGGACCGGCCCCTGCGGCCCACCAACCCCTACGCATCGTCCAAGGCGGCGGCGGAGATGGCGGCGCTGCAGGCCGGCTCCCGCGGCGTGCAGGTGGTCGTGGCCCGCGCCTTCAACCACACGGGCCCCGGACAGGACGTGCGCTTCGCCCTTCCCTCGTTCGCCCGCCAGCTCGCGATGATCCGCGCGGGCGAGGCCGAGCCCCTGCTGCACGTGGGCAACCTGGGCGCCCGCCGCGACCTGCTGGACGTGCGCGACGTCGTCCGTGCCTACATCCGCTTGATCGAAAGCGGCGAGCCGGGCGGCGTGTACAACGTGTGCTCCGGCGCGGCGCACTCCATGGCCGAGGTCGTGGACACGCTGGTGGACCTGTCGGGCACCCGGGCGCGCGTGGAGGTGGACCCCACCCGTGTGCGCCCCGTGGATGCGCCCCTGCTGCTGGGCGACAACGCGCGGCTGCGGGCCCTGGGGTGGGCGCCGATGATCCCCCTGCGTCAGACCTTGAGCGATCTGCTGGAGTGGGAGGCGCGGCAATGGGCGTCCCCCGCGGGAGCGGGCGCATGACGGGCACCGTCTACCTGGTGGGCGCGGGCCCGGGCGATCCCGGGCTGTTGACGCTGCGCGCGGCGGAATTGATGGAGCGCGCGGACGTGCTGGTGTACGACGCGCTCGTGTCGCCCGCGATCATGGAGCGCGCGCCGCGGGCGGAGCGCGTGTACGTGGGCAAGCGCGGGGGCGAGCACCACCGCACGCAGGACCAGATCAACGCCATCCTCGTCGATCTCGCCGGAAAGCACCGCACGGTCGTTCGCCTCAAGGGCGGCGACCCGTTCGTGTTCGGGCGGGGCGGGGAAGAGGCGCTGGTGCTGGCGCAGGCGGGGATCCCGTTCGAGGTCGTCCCCGGCGTCACGGCGGGGATCGCCGCGCCGGCGTACGCGGGGATCCCCGTGACGCAGCGGGGGATGGCCGCCTCCGTGGCCTTCGTCACGGGGCACGAGGACCCCACCAAGCCCGACACCGACGTGGACTGGGCGCACCTGGCCCGCGGCGTGGGCACGGTCGTCTTCTACATGGGCGTGGGCAAGATGGCGGAGAACTTTCGCCGCCTGGTGGAGCACGGCCGCGCCGCGGACACGCCGGCCGCCGCCATCCAGTGGGGCACCTACCCCCGCCAGCGGACGGTGACGGGAACCCTCGAGACGCTCCCCGCGATCGCGAAGGAGGCGGGGATCGGTGCGCCGTCTCTCATCGTCGTGGGCGAGGTCGTGGCCCTGCGCGAGCCGCTGGCGTGGTGGGACCGCCGGCCGCTTTCCGGCCGCCGCATCGTCGTCACGCGGGCGCGGGCGCAGGCCAGCGACCTGGCGCAGGCGCTGGAGACGCTGGGGGCGGAGGTGATCCGGTTCCCCACCATCCGCATCGTCCCC
Organism: Longimicrobium sp.; assembly: GCA_035638875.1. GTDB lineage: Bacteria > Gemmatimonadota > Gemmatimonadetes > Longimicrobiales > Longimicrobiaceae > Longimicrobium. Next base: position 7,735 of record DASQZE010000236.1, on the reverse strand, counting down.
CCCGCGGACGGGGCGCCGCTGCGCGCGGCCGCGGCGGAGGCGGGATCGTTCGACTGGATCGTCTTCACCAGCGTGAACGGGGTGGAGCACTTCTGGTCCGCGCTGGGGGAGCAGGGGCGTGACGCGCGTGCCCTGGGCGGCGTCAAGGTGTGTGCGATCGGCCCGGCCACGGCGGTGGAGCTCGGGCGGCGCGGCATTGTCCCGGACGTGGTGCCGGACGAATTCGTGGCCGAGGCGGCCCTGCAGGCGCTGGAGGCGGCGGACGGCCTGCGGGGAAAGCGCATCCTCCTTCCCCGCGCGGAGGTCGCCCGCGCCGTGCTGCCGGACGGGCTGCGGGCACGGGGCGCGGAGGTGGTGGACGTCGTCGCCTACACGACCATGCAGGACGGGGCGGATGCCGAACGCGTGCGCGGCCTCATCGACCGGGGCGAGGTGGACGCGGTGACGTTCACGGCCAGCTCCACGGTGCGCAACTTCGCGGACCTGGTGGGGGCGGACGTGGGCGGCGCGAAGGTGGCCTCCATCGGCCCCGTCACCAGCGGCACGGCGCGCGAGCTTGGGCTGGCGGTGGACGTGGAAGCGGCCGAGTACACCATCCCCGGCCTCGTCCAGGCCATCCGGGACTTCTACGCGGCGGGCGGATGAGGGGCGGGAAGGTGGATCGGCGGATGCCGGCGCGGGCGGCGGCGGGTGCGCTCCTGGCGTGCTTCGCGGGACTCGGACCCGTGTCGCTCGGCGCGCAGACGGACACGACCGTCACCGTGGACACGGTGATGCTCCCGGAGTCGGGCGGCGCCGCGACGGTGGCCACGTTCCCCGCGCGGCGCGGGTGGCTGGGGGACGCGCCGGCCTCGCCGCTGCTGCCGCCGGACCACTGGGCCGTGCGCGCCGCCGCGCGGGCCGAGGCACTGGGGCTGGCGGACAACTACCTCCCCGCCCAGAACGCCGTGCCGCGGTCCGTCGTCTTCGCCGTCCTGGAGCACGCGGCGGCGCTGGGGGCGGAGCGGCGGGGGATCGGTCCGGTGGCGGCGGGGTGGCTGGCGCGCTTTCGCGAGGAGTTCCCGGAGTACGGGGACGACGCGGGCGGCGACGCGCTGGTGGTGCCCCTGAGCGGCCACGCCTCCGCCGGGTTCGCGAGCGAGGAGGGACGGCTTTCCCCCGTCATCGGCTACCTGGGGACGCGGGCGGACCCGGAGCCCGTCCCCGCGGTCTCCACCCCGCGCCTGGACGTGGCCGCCGGCGCCGGCGGGCGCCGCCTGGCTGCCTGGATACTGGGGCGGTGGGACCGAGGGGGCGTGGACCTGGCACGGTGGGAGGCGGTCGCGTCCGTGGGGCCGGTGGCGGTTTCGCTGGGCAAGCAGCCCGTGGCCTACGGCTGGAATGAGGGCGGGGGCGCGGTGCTGTCGGAGACGCTGACGCCGCGCCTGGAGGCGCAGACGCTGCGCCCCGTGCACCTGCCCAGCGTGCTGCGGCACTTCGGCGGGGTGACGCTGCACACGTTCGTGGCCCCCCTGGGCGGGCGGCGGCACCCGGACGAGCCCTGGCTGTGGGGCGCGCGGCTGGCCTTTCAGCCGCACCGCCGGCTGACCTTTGCCGTGAACCGCGCCTCCATCTTCGGGGGCGAAACGGGGGTCACGCCGGAGCGGGCCGTGCGGATGTTCCTGGGGATCATTCGCGGGACCACCTTCGAGAACCAGGTGCTCTCACTGGAGGGGCGCTGGCGGCTGCCCACGGACGCGGTGCTCCCGGCCACGGCCTACCTGGAATGGGGCGCGGACGACGGCGCGGGCGCCCTGCACGAAATGCCCGCGCGGGTGGGCGGCATCCTGCTCCCCGCGCTTCCCGGGCTGCCGGAGGTGTCGGCGGGCGCGGAGTACGCGCGCATCGCGGAGCCGTGCTGCGGGCACGGGTCGTGGTACTTCAACTCCACCCACACGGGCAACTGGGCCCGCGGCACGCGGCCGCTGGGGCACCCGGTGGGGGGCGAGGGATGGGAGGCGGCGGCGTACGCGCGCGCGGACCTGCTGCGGTCGCGCCTGCGGATGCACATGCGGGGGTTCGCCCGCGAACGCTCGCAGGTGGGGATCGTGGAGTTCGGCGGCGGCAACCTGTACGGCCCCCAGCGCACGGGCGGCAGCACGGGATTCGTGGCGGACGCGGCGTACCGCTTTACCCCCCGCGCGGAGATCCGCGCCGCGGTCCGCCGCGAGGCCGGCGGCGGCTGGAGCGAGACGGCGTCCGACGCGGCGGTCTCGGTCTTCTTCTGAAACGCGCCGGGGGGGCGGGCGGGTGCCGTTCGGCGCCCTCCGGATCCACCCGCCGGTGCGGAAAAGGTAGGCATCTTCCCGCTCCGCGTGTACCTTGCGCCGGGCGGAAGTCCCGGGAGGGATCGTCCGGGCGCGGGATGGAGGTTGGACCCATCCGCCGATAGCGGGGGACGACGCCTGTCCCGTAAACGATTGTTCGTTCGTTGTATCGCCCCGGGACGCAGCCGGGGCGACGTGTACCGGACCGTGACGCCGCCTCCGGGCGGCTGCGAATAGAAAGCTGGTTGTCCAGATGCCGAAGTTTCCGGCCTTCCGCCCGCGCCGCCTGCGGCGCACGGAGCCCATCCGCTCCCTGGTGCGGGAAACCGTCGTCCGCCCGTCGGACCTGATCCTGCCCCTGTTCGTGGTGGAGGGCACGGGGGTGCGGCGGGCCATCGGCTCCATGCCCGGCGTGGAGCAGACCTCCGAGGACGAGCTGCTGCGCGATGCCGCCGAGGCCGCGCGGCTGGGGATCGGCGGGGTGCTGCTGTTCGGCATTCCCGCGCACAAGGACGCGGAAGGCACGGCGGGATACGACGAGAACGGCGTGGTGCAGCGCGCCGTGCGCCGGCTCAAGGCGGAGCTGCCGGAGCTGGTGGTGATCACGGACGTGTGCCTGTGCGAGTACACCAGCCACGGGCACTGCGGGCTCATCCGCGGCGGCGACGTGGACAACGACAGCACGCTGCCCCTGCTGGCCCGGATGGCGGTGACGCACGCCGCCGCCGGCGCGGACGTCGTCGCCCCGTCGGACATGATGGACGGCCGGGTGGGCGCCATCCGCGCCGCCCTGGACGATGCCGGGTTCGCGCAGACGCTGCTGCTCTCGTACGCGGTGAAGTACGCGTCGGCGTTCTACGGGCCCTTTCGCGACGCCGCGGAGTCGGTTCCGCAGTTCGGCGACCGGCGCACCGCGCAGATGGATCCCGCCAACGTGCGCGAGGCCCTGCGCGAGGCGCGGCAGGACGTGGAGGAGGGCGCCGACGCCGTGATGGTGAAGCCGGCGCTGGCGTACCTGGACGTCATCCACCGCGTCAAGGAGGAGACGGGCTACCCCGTCTGCGCGTACCACGTGAGCGGCGAGTACGCCATGATCGAGGCGGCCGCCGCCAACGGGTGGATCGACGGTCCGCGGGCGCACGTGGAGGCGCTGACCTCCATCAAGCGCGCCGGGGCGGACATGATCATCAGCTACTGGGCCCGGCAGTTCGCCGCCCTGTCCGCGCGGGCCGGGTGAGCGCGCGGGAGGCCCAAGGGGCGGCAACAGCGCCGCTTTCAAGATGGACAAAGGTTGGTCGGCGGCACGAAGGGTGCAGGCGCACAGGCGCGTCTGCCCTCCGCGCCGGTACTGCACCCGGTATGGACGCCGAATCGCGCGTCCGCCGGATCCCAGAATGAACCCTCAGCGCGTCTCGATGCTTCCCGCACTGTTGCTGCGTCTCCGCCGGCCCATCGTCCTGGCGCTGCACCTGCTGCTCATTCCGGTGGGCTTCTACGCGGCGTTCTCGCTGCGCTTCGACTTTCAGCCTCCGCAGCCGTACATCGAGCTGTTCTGGCGCACGGTGCCGTACCTGGCCGCCCTGCGCCTGGCGTGCTTCGCCCTCTTCGGCCTGTTCCACGGCTGGTGGCGGCACGTGGGCATGCGCGACCTGGTGGACCTGGTGCGCGCCACCACGCTGAGCAGCGTGCTGCTGGTGCTCGCCCTGTTCATGACGGGCGACCTGCAGGGGCCGGGGATGGCGTCGGGCCTGCCGCGCAGCGTGCTGGTGCTGGACTGGATCACGGCCCTCATCCTCTTCGGCGGGCTGCGCTTTGCCGTGCGCGCGTTTCGCGAGGAGCGGCTGGTGCCGTGGCGGCAGCGCCGGGGCAAGCGCACGCTCATCATCGGCGCGGGCACGGCGGCCGAGCGGCTGCTGCGCGAAACGCAGCGCGAGGGCGAGTCGGAGCTGTGCCCCGTGGCCATCGTGGACGACGATCCGGCCAAGCTGGGGATGCGGCTGCACGGCATTCCCGTGGTGGGCACGGCGGGCGAGCTGCAGCACCTGGTGCGCAAGGGGAGCATCCAGCAGCTGGTGATCGCCATCCCCTCCGCCACGCGCAAGGAGATGCGGCGCATCGTGGAGGCGTGCCTGGAGACGGAGGTCGACTTCAAGATCGTCCCCTCCCTGCGCGAGCTGCTGGACGGCCGCGCGCGCCTGGGCGAGCTGCGCAGCGTGCAGATCGAGGACCTGCTGGGGCGCGAGGCCATCGAGCTGGACCTGGACGGGCCCCAGGGGGACCTGGAGGGGCGCACGGTGCTGGTGACGGGGGGCGCGGGCTCCATCGGCAGCGAGCTGGCGCGGCAGGTGGCCGGCTTCGCGCCCAAGCAGCTCATCGTGCTGGACCAGGCGGAGAGCCCCCTGTACTTCGCCAACCTGGAGCTGCGGACGATGCACCCGGGGCTGGACGTGGTGCCCATCATCGCCGACGTCACGGACCACGCCCGCATCGAGTCCGTGTTCGCCCGCTACCGCCCCGACTTCGTCTTCCATGCGGCGGCGTACAAGCACGTGCCGCTCATGGAGGACAACCCGGTGGAGGCCGTGCGCAACAACGTGATCGGCACCCTGTGCGTGGCGCAGGCGGCCGCGCGCTACGGCGCCGACAAGTTCGTGCTCATCTCCACCGACAAGGCCGTCTACCCCTCCAGCGTCATGGGCGCCACCAAGCGCCTGGCGGAGCAGATCGTCCTGGGCTGGCCGGCGCTGCGCGAGGCGGAGACGGACTTTCGCGCCGTGCGCTTCGGCAACGTGCTGGGCAGCGACGGCAGCGTGATCCCGCTCTTCAAGAAGCAGCTGGCGGCGGGACAGCCCATCACCGTGACGGACCGCGAGGTCACGCGCTATTTCATGACCATCCCCGAGGCCGTGCAGCTGGTGCTGCAGGCGTCGGCGCTGCCGGACGCCACGCGGCGCATCTGCATGCTGGAGATGGGCGAGCCCGTGCGCATCGTGGAACTGGCGGAGAACCTCATCCGCCTGTCGGGGCTGGAGCCGTACACGGACGTGCCCATCGTCTTCACGGGGCTGCGTCCGGGGGAAAAGATGCACGAGGAGCTGATGTCGGAGCGCGAGCTCACCATCCCCACGGCCGTGAGCAAGGTGCGCATCGTACAGACGCACGAGCCGGAGCCGGACATGCTCACCACGGGGCTGGACCGCCTGGCCGCCGCGGCCGCGGTCGGGAGCCGCAACGACATCCTGGACGCCATCCGCGAGCTGGTGCCGGAGTGCGTGCCGCCCCTGCGGGTGCGCGGCGTGCTGGCGACGGACGGGGACTGAACGGGACGGCAGTGCGTGAGTGCGAAAGTGCGAAAGTGCGAAAGTGGTTCGACGGACGGTCCGGCGGCTGATTTCTGATACCAAAGCGCCAGGTTCCTTGTGCAAACGGGCCCTGCATTTCACGCAGAGGGCGCAGAGGTAAAAGGATGAGGATGCAGAGGAAACCCGGTGGGAACCTCTGCGTCCTCCCTTCTGTTCTCTCTGCGCCCTCTGCGTGAAACACGAGGGTTGGATGCACAGGGAACCGTGCAATTCGGTATGACTCCTGACGACGATGCGCCCGGCCGATGCGCCGGGCGTGAACGGATAGAGACGCGATGATCGAGCAGGGCGGGGCAGGGGCGAGCGGGGAGCCGGCAAGCGGCGCGGGCGGGCGGATGCGGATGCGGATGCGGGTGATGGTGGTGGCGGGCGCGCGGCCCAACTTCATGAAGGTCGCCCCCGTGCTCGTTGCCCTGGGCAACGCCGGCCACCAGGCCATCCTCGTGCACACGGGGCAGCACTACGACGCGCGGATGTCCGACGCGTTCTTCGCGGACCTGGGCATTCCCGAGCCGGACCACCACCTGGGGGTGGGGGGCGGCAGCCACGCCGTGCAGACGGCGCGGGTGATGGAGGCCTTCGAGCCGGTCCTTGCCGCCGAGCGGCCGGACTGGCTGGTCGTCGTGGGAGACGTGAACAGCACCATCGCCTGCGCCCTGGTGGCGTCCAAGCTGCGCGACGAGCTGGGATGCCGCATCGCGCACGTGGAGGCCGGGCTGCGCAGCCACGACTGGCGCATGCCCGAGGAGGTGAACCGCGTGCTCACCGACCGGCTGAGCGACCTGCTGCTCACCCCCTCCCGCGACGCGCACCCCAACCTGCTGGCGGAAGGCATTCCCGCGGAGCGGGCCGTGTTCGTGGGAAACGTGATGATCGACACGCTGGTGGCGCAGCTTTCCGCCGCGCGCGAGCTCGACGCGCCGGGGCGGATGGGGCTGCCGCGGGGCGGATACGCCCTGGCCACGCTGCACCGCCCCTCCAACGTGGACGACCCGGAGAACCTGGGCGCCGTGCTGGGGGCGCTGCAGGCGGTGGCCCGCGAGCTCCCCGTGGTGCTCCCCCTGCACCCGCGCACGCGCAAGAACGTGGACGCGTTCGGGCTGGCGGACCGCATCGCGGGAATGCACGTGCTGGAGCCCCTGGGGTACCGGGAGATGCAGTCGCTGAGCGACGGCGCCGCCGTGGTGCTCACGGACTCCGGCGGGCTGCAGGAGGAGACGACGTACCTGGGCGTGCCGTGCGTGACGCTGCGCGAGCAGACGGAGCGGCCCGTCACGCTCACGGAGGGCACCAACCGCATGGCGCCCTGGCCGCTGACGGCCGAGGGCGTGTTCGCGGCGGCGCAGGAGGCGCGGGCACAGGGGCGGCTGCAGGCCGGCGCCCGCGTGCCCGAGGGATGGGATGGACGCGCGGCGGAGCGCATCGTGGCCGCGCTGGAGCGGGACCGCGGCGGCGCCGGCCCGGCGTAGGCGAACGGGCGCGGATGCCGTCGCGGAATACATTTGTTTACAGCGCCTGGACGCGTGAAGTCATTGTGAAAGCGCGGGATGAAGCCGCGCCGCACCGGCCTTTCCCGTTGCGCGCGGCGTGCAGATTGGGTACATTCTGCCCCGCAGTGGAACCGGCATCAACCCGTTGGGAGATCCATGAGTGAGCAAGTGACCGTGCGCGAAAGGCTTTTGGCCCGCGTTGAAGCCCGTGAGGCCGTGGTGGGCGTGATCGGCCTGGGCTACGTGGGTCTTCCCCTGGCCATCGAGCTCGCGCGCAGCGGCTACAAGGTGCTGGGCTTCGACATCTCCGAGGGGCTGGTCGACGGCATCAACCGCGGGTTCAGCCACATCCAGGACGTGAGCAGCGACGTGCTGGCCGCGTTCACGGCCGAGGGGCTGCTGAGCGCCACGACGGACCTCAAGCGGCTGGCGGAGTGCGACGCCATCTCCATCTGCGTCCCCACCCCCCTGAACAAGACCAAGGACCCGGACCTGTCGTACGTGGTCGCGGCGTCGCAGGCGGTGCTGCACGGCCTGAAGCCGGGGCAGCTCGTCATCCTGGAGAGCACCACCTACC
>DASQZE010000235.1:0-4943 GCA_035638875.1 Longimicrobium sp. | reverse complement strand
ACCAGGCGGTCGTCTCCGTGGGGCCGTACATGTGCAGCAGGCGCCGCGGCGCGCCCCCCTTCAGCACGCGCCGCACGCCGTCCGCGTCCACCGCCTGCCCGCCGAAGAGCACGTCCCGAACGCTGGCGAAGGTGTCCGGCTGCTCGCGCGACAGCTGGTTCAGCAGGGCCGTGGTCTGGTACAGGGTCGTGATCCCCTGCTCGCGCAGCAGCGTGCGCAGCGCGGGGGGCGACAGCAGCGCGTCGCGCCCAATGCCCACGAGCGTCGCGCCGTTCAGCAACGCGCCCCACACCTCGAAGGCGAGCGCGTCGAAGCTGGCGCTGGATGCCTGCGCGACCCGGTCCCTCGGCCCAAAGTGGACGTAGTCCGTGTCCACCACCAGCTGCACGACGTTGCGGTGGCTCACCATCACCCCCTTGGGGCGCCCCGTGCTGCCACTGGTGTATACGACGTAGGCCAGGTTCTCCGCCGTGGCCCCGCTTGCCGGCGCGTCCGCCGGCTCGCGGGCGATGGCATCCGCGTCCGCATCCAGGCGCACGGGATGGACGGCCGTCGCGTTCACGGCGGCCGCGTGCGCCTCGCGGGTAACGAGCACGCGGGCGCCGCTGTCGTGCAGCATCATCCGCAGCCGCTCGGCGGGATCGGCGGGGTCCAGGGGCACGTAGGCGCCGCCGGCCTTGAGGATGGCGAGCAGCGACACGACGAGCTCCACGCCCCGCTCCAGCAGCACGCCCACCCGCGCGTCCGGCCCCACTCCGAGCCGCAGGAGGTAATGGGCGAGCCGGTTGGCCCGCGCATCCAGCTCCGCGCGGGTGAGGTGCACGTCGTCCCACACCAGCGCGACGGCATCCGGCGACGCGAGGACCTGCGCCTGGAACCGGTCGTGGAGACACGTGTCGCGGGGAAAATCGCGGTCGGTGCGGTTCCACTCGTCCACCATCCGCGCGCGCTCGTCCGCGTCCAGCAGCTCCAGCCGGCACAGGGGGATGTCCGGGTTGTCCGCCACCTGCTCCAGCACCCGTTCCATGTGCCGGGCCATGCGCTCCATGGTGGCGCGATCGAACAGGTCCGTGCTGTACGCCAGCGTCCCGGCGAGCCCGCGGCCCGTGGCCGAGAGCGTGAGCGACAGGTCGAACCGGGCGACGGGGAGCTCCGCGTCCACGGAGGTCACGCGCAGCCCCGGGAGGGCATCCGCGGAAACGGCCTCGAACGTGTCGGTGGTGAACATCACCTGGAAGAGGGGCGCATGGCTCGCGCTCCGCTCGGGCCGCAGCTCCGTCACCAGCCGCTCGAACGGCAGGTCCTGGTGCTCGTACGCCCCCAGCGCGTCCGTCCGCACGCGGCGGAGCACGTCGCGAAAGGCACGGGCCCCGCCCAGGTCCGTCCGCATCACGAGCATGTTCACGAAGCAGCCGATGAGCCCCTCCACGTCGCGCCGCGTGCGTCCCGCGATGGGGCTGCCCACCACCACGTCGTCGCTGCCGCCGTACCGGGCCAGCAGCACCTGGAACGCCGCGAGGAGCACCGTGTGCAGCGACGCACGTTCCGCCGCGCCCAGCGCCTGCAGCCGGTCCAGCACCCTGCGCCGCGCGTGCACGGGGACCGACGCGCCCCCGGGGGACGGGATCGCGGGACGCGGGCGGTCCAGGGGCAGCGCCAGCAGCTCCGGCGCGCCCGCCAGCCGCGCCTTCCACCAGGCGAGCTGCCCGTCCAGGCCGTTGCCCTCGAGCTGCTCGCGCTGCCACCCGGCGAAGGCGGCGTACTGCAGGGACAGCTCCGGCAGCTCCGCGCCGCGCCCGTCCAGGTCCGCCGCGTACAGGGCGACCAGCTCGCGAAAGAGCACGCGCATGCTCCACCCGTCGCTGACCACGTGGTGCATCACGGTGAGCAGCAGGTGGTCGTCGTCCGCGATCCGCAGCAGCGTGGCGCGAAAGAGCGGCCCCGTCGCCAGGTCGAACGGGCGGGCGGCTTCGTCCGTCGCCGCGCGCAGGAGGGCCGCATCGTCCAGCCCAGCCGCATCCTGCACCGGCAGGGCAAAGCCCGTGAACGGGGCCACCCCCTGCACCGGCATGCCGTCCACCACCGGGAACGTGGTGCGCAGCACGTCGTGCCGGCGTACGATCCGCGCCAGGGCGCGCTCCAGCGCCGCGGCGTCCAGCGGGCCGGACAATCGGTACGCCGAATACACGTTGTAGACCGGCGTCCCCGGCTGCATCTGGTCCAGGAACCAGAGGCGCTCCTGCGCGAACGACAGCCGGTGCGGAGGATGGACGGTGTTCATCGCGTGTCACCTTTGCTTCCGGGACCCGGCGGCGCCACCTCGGGGGGACGCCTGACGTAAGTATCTACCATAGAACGTCTTAAATTATATGTCAATCGTATGCGCCATTAGGAGCGTACCCGAGATGACGATGCGGTCCCTCGCCGGTTCCGGATCGGCGATCGCCATCAACTCCCCTCCCGAGGAGACGCCGCGATGCGGGACGCGTGCCGGAGGGGTACACGCCGGCGCGCAGACGAAACGCACGCGCGGCATACACGCGAAAAAGGCCGGCCAGGGGAAGAATCGCCGGCCGGCCTCGTCCCATCCCGGATCTTCCGATGGTGTACGGAAGCACGTTCTCCCCCACGATCGGCAGCATCACGTCGTGGTGCGGCCTGCCCCCACCGGCTTCTCGTCCGCCCCCCCGCGCGGCGGCGACCGGCAAATGCGTAGGGCCAGGAGGTGCCCCCGTTACACTCCCGGCGGGTGTTTCGTCCGAGGATCCGGTGCACCACCCTCCAGCCACGGCCGGCTTTACGGATCGCGATCAGGTGGATCTGTGCATGGGCGAACTGCCGCGCAGTGCGGCCAGTATCCTCTCCTGCAGAATATGCGGACAGCCGTCCCCTCGCCGGCAGCCGCCGCTCTGCGAAGGATCTCTGGCCTCCTGCACGACTCGGCCGATCCGTGTCCGGCCATCGCGTCACATTGCCCCCCGCACGTACGGCCTCTGGAGAAGCCTGCCGTACCGGATGATTGCCATCGCGACGTCCGATCGCGGACCGGAGGAGAAGGAGGCGCGCAGCAGGGTGCATCGGGCCCTTGGTAGACCCGCTGCTGCCGGCGAGGGGACGGCCATCCGCGTTTTTTCGAAGAGGCACTATGGTGGCCGCCGGAGGATGCCTGGCGGGGCACATCATCCAGATCGCGATCGGTACGAGTGTGCCCGCGCCGGAGATCCGGATGACCCGGCGGAGATCCGGATGGCCGATCACGAGGCCGCGGCTCCGGAGGCGGATACCTGACTGGGCACACATCCACCTGATCGCGATCCGTAAAAGCATGCCGGCGAAGGAGATCCGGATGGCCCGGCGGAGATCCGGATGGCCGATCACGAGGTCGCAGCTCCGGAGGCGGATACCTGACTGGGCACACATCCACCTGATCGCGATCCGTAAAAGCATGCCCGCAAAGGGAATCCGGATGACCCGGCGGAGATCCGGATGGCGGATCACGAGGTCGCGGCTCCGGAGGCGGATACCAGACTGGGCACATCCACCTGACCGCGATCCGTAAATGCATGCCCGCGAAGGAGATCCGGATGGCCCGGCGGAGAATCCGGATGGCCGAAGTGGCGGTGAGCCGCTGAGCAAACGAAGACACGCCGGGACGATCATGAGATCGCCCGGCGTGTTTTTCCAGGAACAGCGGAGCGCGACGCTCCGCTTGGTCAGGTCACACCGCCTCGGCCACCGGCGCGCCGACGGATGCCGAGCGCACCGAGTACGACCGGCAGAGGGCGTGCACCTCGTCGTCCGTGAAGGTGTGGTCGCAGGTCTTGGCGGCCTCGAACACGTGGCTGCACAGGGACTCGTCCGTGCCGTCGTAGCCGTTGGCGCGCAGCCAGTAGCGCACGTTGCTGATGCCGCTCATGGGCGAGATCTCGATCACCTGCCGCAGGCCGAACCACCCGGCCGGCACGCCGCTGTAGATGCGGTCCGCCAGCCACGCGTCGCCCTTGCTCTCCGCCTTGATGATGGCCGCGGCGTGCACCCCCGTCCCCGTGCGGAACGCGTCCTCGCCGAACACGGGCCAGTTGTACGCCAGGTCCACCTGGCACGCCTGCGACGCCAGCGCCACGTAGTCGTTGAGCCGCGACAGGTCCCGGTCGTGCAGCCCCAGCAGCTTCAGGTTCACCAGCAGCAGGTCCATCTCCGCGTTGCCGCAGCGCTCGCCGATGCCCAGCGCCGTGCCGTGGATGCGGTGCGCGCCCTCCTCGATGGCCGCCAGGCAGTTGGGCACGGCCAGCCCGCGGTCGCGGTGCCCGTGCCAGTCGATCTTCACGTCCTCGCCGCTGGGGTCCACCACCTCGCGCTTGACAAAGCGGATGAGCTGCCGCACCCCGTGGGGCGTGGCGTGCCCCACCGTGTCGCACACGCAGATGCGCCGCGCGCCGCACTCGATGGCCGTCTTGTACAGCGCCTTGACCACCTCCGGCGCCGCGCGGGTGGTGTCCTCCGTCACGTACATCACCGGGAGATTGTTCTCCACGGCGAACGTCACGGCGTCCTCCGTGGTGCGCAGCATCCGGTCCAGCGTCCAGTCTTCCGCGTACTGGCGGATGGGGGACGAGCCGATGAACGTGGCCGCCTCGATGGCGATCCCCACCCGCTGCGACACGTCGATGATGGGCTGCACGTCCGCGCGGACGGTGCGCGCCGCGCAGTTGGGCTCGATGGCCAGCTTTGCGTCCACGATCTCGCGCGCCAGCGCCTCCACGTCGCGCACGGCGCGCGGCCCCGCGCCCGGCAGCCCGATGTCCGCCGAGGCGATCCCCAGTTCCGCCATCAGGTGGATCAGGCGGATCTTGTCCTCGATGGACGGGTCGGTCACGGAAGGCGACTGCAGGCCGTCGCGCAGCGTTTCGTCGTTGAGCTGTACGCCCCGGCGGGTGGAGTAG
>DASQZE010000234.1:0-14246 GCA_035638875.1 Longimicrobium sp. | reverse complement strand
CCTTGACGCCCCCGCCCGCGTAGCGCATCCCTTCATCGTCCCGCACAACGAAGCCATGTTCCACATCGATCCGTCGGACCCGACACCCGTGGAGGCGCAGATCGTCCGCACCGTGCGCTCGGCGGTGGGCGCGGGGCTGCTGTCGCCGGGGCAGATGCTGCCCACCGTGCGCCAGCTGGCCGTGGACCTGCGCGTGGGCCTGAACGCCGTGGCCCGCGCCTATGCGGAGCTGGAGCGGCAGCAGGTACTCGAAACCGTGGCCGGGGTGGGCACCGTAGTGCGGGCTGCCCCCGGGGCCATCCACCGCGAAGAAGTGCTCGCGGAGCTGGCCGCCCTGGAGGACACGTTTCTTCGGGAGGCCGCCGCCCTGGGCTTTTCGCTGGACGACGTGATCATCCACCTGGACAGCCGCCGCAACCGATAAAGGAGGACCCATGGTTCCCATCACCGCCCTCGTTCCCTCCAGGCCCGATGCCACGGGCGTCGTGGCGCCGCAGCTAAGGCCTCCCCGCGCCAACGTGCTGGGCGCGCTGGCCGCCACCGTCCCCACCGTGGCCGGCATCGCAACGGCCGTCGCCGTGCAGAGCCCCGTGGCGGCCATCGCCGGTGTGATCGTGGGCGCCATCGCCGCGTTCTCGCCCAAGATCGCCAACCAGTGGGAGCGCGCCGTGGTGCTGAAGTGGGGGCGCTACGTGGGGATGCGTGGCCCCGGCGTGTTCTTCGTCGTCCCCGGCGTGCACACGGTGGCGGCGTGGATCGACCAGCGCACGGTGACCTCGCCCTTTGCCGCGGAGCAGACGCTCACGAGCGACGCAGTGCCGGTGAACGTGGACGCGGTGCTCTTCTGGACCGTCTACGACCCCGAAAAGGCCGCGCTGGAGGTGCAGGACTTTACGCAGGCCGTGAGCTGGGCCGCGCAGACGGCCCTGCGCGACATCATTGGCCGCACCTCGCTCACGGAGCTGCTGCGGGGGCGGATGCACATCGAAAAGGAGCTGCAGGCGCTGATCGACGAGCGCACCACGCCGTGGGGGGTGACGGTGCACTCCGTGGAGATGCGCGACGTGGTGATCCCGGCCTCGCTGCAGGACGCCATGTCGCGCGAGGCGCAGGCGGCGCGCGAGAAGCAGGCGCGCATCATCCTGGGCGAGGCGGAGGTGGAGATCGCCAAGCTCTTTGAAAAGGCGGCGGAGTCGTACCAGGCCAACCCCACGGCCCTGCAGCTTCGGCAGATGAACATCCTGTACGAGGGGTTGAAGCAGAAGGGCGGGATGATGGTGGTCCCCAGCACGATGGTGGAGTCGATGGGCCCGGCGGGATACATGGCCGCCGCCGCGCTGGCTGGCCAGCAGCAGCAGGAAGCCCGCAACGCCGCCGCCCCCCGCGCCCTCAACGGCGCGTCGGACGAGGCCGCCGTGCGCGTGGCCGACGACTTCAAGCTCTTCAGCACGGACGAGAGCTGAGCGTCGCGGGCGGGGTCTCCTACGGGTCTCACGCGGAGGCGCGGAGGACGCCGAGGAAGAAACGCGGAGGATGGAGAACGGGCCGGCACCCTGCGTAGGTGCCGGCCCGTTTTCTATGGATCGCGGCGTCTGGAACTCGCCCCCGGTGTACCCCGACCGGCCGTGACGGAGAGTCCGCGCAGGCGGACTTCGTGACGTCGTAGCCCCGGTTTCAACCGCCTGGACGGGCTCCGCTGCCACGCCCTGGTGCCCGGTCGCGCCGGCAGTTGCAGGCTGTCCCCTGTAACCTGTCCCCTGTAACCCGCAGTTCCGCCCTACGCCCGCCCCATCCGCCGCTTGAGCTCCTGCAGCCGGGCCTCCACGTCGTCGTGGATGGAGGTCTGCGAGGGGGGCGGGGGCGGCGGTGTGGGATCCAGCCCGTTCAGCTCGTCGAGCGCGTCGCCGTACGCGATCTCGCTCTCCATCTTCTCCGCCGCGCGGTCAAAGGCGTCGAACGTGGGGTCGCCGGCAATGCCGCTCATGCGCTGCTGGCTCTGCGCCCGCCGCACCTCGTTCAGCAGCACGAAGCGGTTGGCATCGGCCTCCTTGTAGCGGCGCATCATGTCGTCCACCTCCTGCGCCCGCAGCTCCCGCTCCGCCCGGGCCGCGCGCACCTTCTCCTCCAGCACCGCCACCCGCTTGCGGTGCCGCTCGGCGAACTCCGCGGCTACGCGCACCGTCTCGGCGTCGTTGATCTTCTGCGCCAGGCCGCCGCGGCGCACGGCATCGTCCAGGGCGCGCTGCTCGCGCACCAGCTCCGCCTCGGCGGCGCGCTGGTGCTCCTCGTACAGGGGCAGGGCGGCGCGCGCGTCCACCATCTCGCGGCGCATGGCCCCCAGCAGCCCCACCACTTCGTCTTCGGGCTCGCGCCGCCCCAGCTCCGCCACGAAGGTGTCCCAGGTGCGCGCGAACAGTCGCTTGAGGTCGTTGATCATGCCATCAAGGTAGGCACGGACAGCGCCGCCGGTCAACGCACACGCGCACCCGGCCCGTTTGTTGCTTTTGCGCCGCGCAACGATTCAGCCACGGAACAAGGCGCGCATGTCCAATTCAGAGCCGGCGGTCTTCACCTTCCCCACGATGCGGAACCTCTCCAAGGAGGAGCGGAAGTCCGTAACGCACAGCGAGTTCTGGATCCCCGAGCAGGAGCGCGAGCTGTACAAGCGCGCCCTCACGGCGCTCAACGCCGCCGGGGTCCCGTACGTGGTCGCGGGGGCGTACGCCATCTACGAGCACACGGGAATCATCCGCCAGACCAAGGACCTGGACCTGTTCTTTACCCCCGAGGCCGTGCTGCAGGCCATGGCGGTGCTGCGGGAGCAGGGGATGATCACGCGGCTGGAGCAGCCGCACTGGATCGGCAAGGCCATCAGCCCGGACAACCGCGACCACTTCATCGACGTCATCTACGGGATGGGCAACGGCCTGGCCCTGATCGACGACGACTGGTTCCGGCACAGCAGCCCGGCCATCCTGGCCGCCTCGCAGGTGCGCGTGGCGCCGCCGGAGGAGCTCATCTGGCACCGGCTGTTCATCCACGAGCGCCACCGCCACGACATGGCCGACGTGGCGCACCTGATCCTGTGCATGGGCCACCTGATGGACTGGCCGCGCCTGGTCGCCAAGGTGGGCGAGAACTGGCCGCTGCTGCTGTCGCAGGTGATGATGTTCCGCTACGTGTATCCCGGCTACCGCGACCAGGTGCCGCAGGCGGTGATCCGCGAGCTGCTGGACCGGGCGGAGCAGGCGGGCGAGCAGGGCGCGGCCGCGGGCGACGAGCACGACCTGACGCGCGGCACCATGATCTCGCGTTTTTCGTTCGCCATCGACGTGAACGAGTGGGGCTTCCACGACCTGCGGGCCGAGAAGATCGCGGCCATGCAGCGGCACCCCGAGATCGTGAAGCTGGAGGCGAGCGACGTGTGGGACGAGCGCGCCGACTTCAACAACCCGGCCCCTGAACCGGCGGACGCAGAGGAATGACGGACGGACGCAAAGCGGACACGTCGTCGTCGGAGCCGGTGGCGTTCGGACGGCGCAAGGAAGACCGCCACGGGCGCGCGGTGCGCGTGGCCGCCGTGGGCGACTTTCACGTGGGCGAAAAGGACGGCGGCATGTACCGCGACGCCTTTGCCCGCGTGAACGACGAGGCCGACATCCTGCTGCTGGCGGGCGACCTGACCCGCCGCGGCACCCCGGCGGAGATCGACGTGGTGATCCGCGAGCTGCAGGACGTGCGCGTGCCCATCCTGGCGGTGCTGGGGAACCACGACCACGAGAGCGGGCAGCCCGAGAAGGTGAACGACGCCCTGCGCGCCCGCGGCGTGCACCTGCTGGACGAGGCCCCGTTCGAGCTCAACGAGCACGTGGGCTTCGCGGGCGTAAAAGGCTACATGGGGGGATTTGGCCGCTACACGCTCACGGCGTTCGGCGAGCAGGAGACCAAGACCTTCGTGGGCACCACGCTGGACGAGGTGCAGAAGCTGGAGTACAGCCTGCGGCGCCTGTCCACGCCCGTGCGGGTGGTGCTGCTGCACTACGCGCCCATCATGGACACGGTGATGGGCGAGCCGGAGCAGATCTTTCCGTTCCTGGGCAACGACCGCCTGCTGGAGCCCATCGACCGCTTCAAGGCCGCGGTGGTGTTCCACGGCCACGCGCACCACGGCACCTTCCGCGGGCAGACGCCCGGCGGGGTGCCCGTGTTCAACGTGTCGATGCTGCGCGTGCGGGAGGATGCCAAGGCCGAGCTCTTCTACGTGCACGAGATCCCGCTGCCCCTGGAGGGCGCCGAGTGCGAGACGGAGCCCGATGTCGACACGCCCGCCGAGTCGGAGCGGGTGGCCGCGCGGTCGGGGAGTGCGTGACGACGGGCGGAAGTGCGTGAGTGCGGAAGTGCGTGAGTGCGGAAGTGCGTGAGTGCGGGAGTGGATGACGAGCGAGGGCGGCCTTCCGATGCGGAGGCCGCCCTCGTGCGTTGGAGGCCGTCGAGAGCAGGCGATGGGGTACGTCGCGGTGGATGGATCGCGCCGGCAGCGGGCGGCCCCCTCTCCCCCAGCCCCTCTCCCCCGCTTCGCAGGGGAAAGGGGAGAACTTCATCCTGCGGCCACGTCTGTCGCGTGGGGCCCATTCTCGAGCGCGCTCCGGAATTCAGTCAGCCGTTCAAGGCTGAAGCGCGCGAGCTTGCCTCGCATCAGATCGGCGATGTCGGATACGTCCGAGGTCGAGCAAAGCAGCCGCGTGGAGCGAGGAGACAACGCGAGCGCGCAAAAGGATGCGGATCGTCCGCGTCACCGCCGCCTTGGCGAGGCGCTCGTCCGCGTCCGGCATCCCCATGTCCGCGAACACGTTTCCGCTGCTGTCGTGCACAACGCGGTCTGGCGTCATCTTCGCTCGCCTGCTGTGGTGAGCGTCCACGATAGCAACAATCCCGAATGCAGTCCAGCGCAGTTGAAGCCCTGTTTCGCAACGCGCGTCAGCGCGAGACAGGGCTTATCGCTTTCCCAGCGGCGGCTTTAGCCGCTCAGGACGGAACCCGACTCCCGTGCAACCCCCCGTCCTTCCCCGCCCCCGCGTATCCATCTCCGCCCGCCTCCTCCCTCGCTCCATCTCCACACCGGGTCTTTCCGCACTTCCGCACTTCCGCACTTCCCCAAAAGCCGAAGCCCCGGCGAGCATCTGCCCGCCGGGGCTCCGTTCATCCACCGTCGTCCGTCCGGCTCAGTAGATGAAGACCGGGGTGCCCAGGGGCACGTTGCGGTACATCCACATGATGTCCGCGGCGTGCATGCGGATGCAGCCGTGGCTGGCCGCGGTGCCGATGGACGCCGGGTTGTCCGTGCCGTGGAAGTAGTACCCGTCGTACATCTCCAGCTTGGCCACGCCCAGCACGCCCTTGTGCTCGCGCTGCGGGCTGCCCCAGGGCGGGATGATGACCGTGCCGCCGCTCACCGGCACCCGCCCGGCCGGGTACCCGGCCAGCGCGTTGGGCGACGCGTTGCTCATGTCGCGCACCCCCAGCCCCCGCTGGCGCGCGTACTCGATGTAGTGCCAGTTGGGCGGAACCCACTTGGGGTCCAGCTCCTTGTGGGTAATGGACATGCGCCCGCGCGGCGTGATGAACCGCTTGGTCTGCCCGCCCATCACCAGCGTCTTGCCGGAGCCCACGGCCACGGATGCCTTGTACAGCGTGTCGTTGGCCTGGATGTACAGCATGCGCCGCTCGGCCAGGCTCACCACGATGTAGGGCTTGCCGGCCGGGGCCAGCTCCTCTTCCTTGGCGGCGAGCTGGCGCTCCTTCTCGGCGATCTGCTGGGTCTGCTCGAACTCCTTCTGGCGGACGAACTCCAGGGAGCGCGTGTCCTTGAGGTACGTCATTTCCGTCACGCGGCGCGTAAGGCGCTCGTTGACGGCCCACGCCGACGTGGCGACGAACAGCCCCGCGGCCACCAGCACGCACAGCATGAGCATGATGGATGACGCGCGGTACTCGTGGATGATGCGCCGCACGCGGCCCTTGGGCGTGTAGTCGCGCCGCTCGGGCACGGCATCGGGACGGCGCCGGTTCTCGTAGGATTCGTTCGTGTCCATTCCTGCTCCTGCTCCCGGGCCGCCGTGCGCCGGCGGCCCCATGGGGGATCCGAAAAAACGATCAGTAGATGTAGACCGGCGTGTCCTCGCCCACCGCGTCGAAGATGGCGGCCAGGTCCTGCGCCGGGGCCATGAACGCGCCCGGCTTTACCGTCTCCGCCAGCGGCCCGGCGGTGGGCTTGCTGTAGATCTCCGTCCCGTCGTCCAGCCGGATCACGTAGGTGCCCAGCGCGCCCTTGATCTTGCGATCGTTCTCCGCCGGTACGGGCTCGCCGCGGCTCACGTACACCCACTCGGGCACCGTGTAGGTGGGCGTATTCTGCCGCTCGGCGATCTTGCGCTCGCCCACGGGACGGATCAAGCGCCAGGTGCGCCCGTCCGCCGCGCGGATGGTGCTGTCGGGGCCGATGGTGAGTCTGGCGCGGCGCAGGGTGGCCCGGCCGTGGCGCAGCTCCAGCACGGAATCTTCCAGCACGATGGCCAGGTGCCGCTTGCGCTCTTCCAGCGAGCGGATGCGCATGTCGCGGCGCAGCACGGCCACGGCCAGCTGCGTGCGCTTCTGCTGATGCTCCAGCAGCGAGTCGCGGGTGGCGCGCTGGGCGACCGTGAGCTGCGCGTTGAAGTGCGCGGTCTCTTCCTGGTACCGCGGCACGCGCGTGCCCACCGCGGCGGCTGCCGCGACGAACAGTCCCGCGAGCACCAGCGTGCCCCAGAAGAACACGGGGTGCTCCCGGCGAAGTCCGCGGCGTGGGGGTCGTGGATCCGTCATCCTGCCATCCATCCGTGGGTCATGAGCGGGTGGCCTCCGTAAGAACCACACTACGTAGCAAATGACGTTCCACCCACTTGCTAAATGCAATCCTGCAACGACTTACGAATCGCGTGCGGCGTTTTGCCCTGGAAGTACGCGGCGGATGGTGGCGAACGGATGCCGGGTCTCGCTATCTTGTCGCGTTGCATGCAGTTGCGGGGTGTCCTCCCCGTGACGCACCCCTGTCCCCTGCCCTCTCTTGGCGGCGATGAACCGTACGTTCTGGATGTTGGGATGCACCTTCGGCTTCTTAGCCGTGGCGGCGGGCGCGTTCGGTGCGCACGCGCTGCGCGAGCGGCTGGGGCCGGAGCTGCTGGCCGTGTGGGAGACGGCCGCGCGCTACCAGATGTACCACGCCCTGGCCCTGCTGGCCGTCGCGATGGCGGCCGCGCGCTGGCCGGGCGGCGGATGGTCTGCCGCGGGATGGATGTTCACGGCGGGCGTGGTGGTGTTCAGCGGCAGCCTGTACGTGCTGGCGTTCACGGGCATCCGCTGGCTGGGCGCGATCACGCCGCTGGGCGGGCTGTGCCTGCTGGGTGGATGGATCGCGCTTGCCCTGGCCGCCCGCGGCGTGCGCTGAGCGACGGGCGACGAAGGTTGGTTCCCGGCGAGGATTCGGCGCACGGGGAGGATCGGCACGGCCCGCGCTGGGGCGGCTGAGGTGCACCGGGGCGGACATCCCAGCCCAGGATGGAGAAGGTGCAGCAGGGCCGAGCCTCAGAGCCCGGCGATTGAAATCGCGGCACCGAAAACGTGATGTCGGCCTTCGCCGACGGCTCGTGCCGCATTCGGGAAAGTGCACCGCTACACGGTTTCCGTCGATTGGGTTCCCGGCGGGGGCACCCCTCTGCGCCCGGGGCAAACCGTCGCGACTCTGCCGGGGTGCACTCACTGGACTAGTGCACGAGCTGTCGGCGAAGGCCTGGCGAAGGCCGACATCGCGGGGGCATTGCCGCGATGCCGCGATTTCAACCGCCGGGGACTCGGGGCCGCCACAGGGCATCGAGCCCGTCCGTGACGATCCGGATCCGTTCATCCACGACAAACAACCACGCGCACCCTTCCACGGGACGGGAGGGTGCGCGATTTTGCGAGCATGGATCTACACGTTCTGCAGGATGAGCTGACCGCGTGCCGGCGCTGCGCCCGCCTGGTGGAGTGGCGCGAGCGCGTGGGGGTGGAAAAGCGCAAGTCGTTCCGGGACCAGGACTACTGGGCGCGGCCCGTGCCGGGCTTCGGTGATCCGGCGGCGCGGCTGCTGGTGCTGGGCCTCGCCCCGGCCGCACACGGGGCCAACCGCACGGGCCGCATGTTCACCGGCGACCGGAGCGGCGACTTTCTGTACGCGGCCATGCACCGCGCCGGCTTCGCCAGCCAGCCCACCAGCGCCCACCGCGCGGACGGGCTGGAGCTGCGCGACGCGTGGGTCACCAGCGCCGTGAAGTGCGCCCCCCCGGACAACAAGCCGCTGCCGGACGAGCGCGACGCCTGCGCCGTCTTTACCCGCCGCGAGCTGGCGCTGCTGCCCCACGTGCGCGCCGTGCTGTGCCTGGGCGGGTTCGCGTACGAGGCCGCCGTCCGCCTGCTGCGCGAGGTGGGGTGCACCCTGCCGCATCCCCTGCCCAAGTTCGGGCACGGGGTGGTCGTCCCGGTGCAGGGCGGGCCGGCGATGGTGCTCAGCTACCATCCCAGCCAGCAGAACACCTTTACCGGCCGCCTGACCCCGGCCATGCTGGACGACGTGTTTGCCATCGTGCGCGGCGCGATCGAGTAGGTTCCGCGGAGCCCGGGCGGGGCATCGTTGCGGGGGTGTGCCAGGTGATTCATCTTGGTCTGAGCGCATCGGGCGATTATCCTTATCAGACACTCGCTGTATTCACTCCCGCAAGGATTGCCCATGCACAAGCTGAAGCTGCAGCTGGACGAACTGGTCGTGGACTCGTTCGCGACCGCGGACGAGAAGCAGGGACGGGGCACGGTGCAGGGCCACTATTCGTGCAACACGTGCGAGGACCTGGACTGTTCGGTCAACTGTACGGGCGGAACGTGCGGGACGAACCCGGTCACCGAGACCGGGTGCGTAACCCGCTACGGCCCGGCGTGCGGGCCCACGGAGAGCGACCCCAACCTGGGCTGCGGTACCGGCCAGGCCGGCTGCAACACCATGTACGACTGGACCGGGTGCGACCAGTCGTGCGCGTTCGGCCCGTGCTGAGCGAATCGCGGCGATGAAGAGCCGGCGCCCCCGCGGGCGCCGGCTTTTTGCTGCCGCGTGATCTCGGCGTGGCCGCGTGCGGGTGGCGGAGGTGCGCTGCCCCATAGTGCCGGCGACCAATCACGACTATTATTTACGGACGATAACTTTCAGTGATCGAGATCCGCGACTGCCCGCGGATCATGGCCACGCCACGAACCTATCCACCGGGAGAGAACGCGATGAAAAAGCTGAACCTGCACCTGGATGAGCTGGCGGTCGAGTCGTTCGAGACGGGAGAGGGGGACGAGCTTCGCGGCACCGTCCGCGCCCACGGCGATTCGTCCGGGTGCTCCTACGGCGGGGCGGGATACACCGGCTGCCGGCTTTCCTGCATGTACGAGTGCGGCGAGTCCGACGATTGTACGCCGGCGTGCCCGGGAGGTGGAACGGGCGGCGGCGGAACGGGCGGTGGAGGCGGCACGCGGGACAACAGCTGCAACACCGGCTGCAAGCTCTCCTGCGCGTATCCCTGCTGAGCCGTTCCGGACGACGTGCGCCCGCCGCCCCAGGGGTGGCGGGCGCTCTCGATTTTCTCACTTTTTTGTATGAAGATCGTTGCGGCTTTGGCCGGGGACGGCTACCGTTGACGCAGGTTTTCTCCTCCATTCTACCCTCCGAGGTTTCAATGCTTTCCGGATCCATTCAGCAGGCTCCCGCCGGCGTGCGCGGCTTCGACGCGAACACGCCCATCAGCAGCACGGCCGCGGCGGATTTCTTTTCCGCGGGCTATCGTTTTTGCCTGCGGTACGTGGGGCGCGTGCAGATGGCCTCGCACGACCTGTCCGCACAGGAGGCAGAGGGCATCCTGGCGGCCGGCTTGGCGCTGATGCCCGTACAGCACGTGCTAAACCCCGGCTGGCAGCCCACGACCGCGTTGGGAACGGAGTACGGGCAGAACGCCGCCACGTTCTCGCAGCAGATCGGCTTTCCGGCGGGCGTGAACGTGTGGTGCGACCTGGAGAGCGTGTCCACCAGCGCGTCGGCGGCGGACGTGATCGGGTTCTGCAACGCGTGGTACGACGCCGTGGCCGCGGCGGGGTACGTGCCGGGGCTGTACGTGGGATTCGAGCCGGGCCTCACGGGCCAGCAGCTGCACGATGACCTGCGGTTCGACCACTACTGGGCCGCGTACAACGTGGATGGCGTCTCCACCCCCAAGCCCCGCGGCTGGGTGCTCGTGCAGTCCGAGGGCCACGGCACCATCGCCGGCATCAGCACCGAGGCGTACGACGCCGACACCACCCGGACGGACGGCATGGGCGGGCAGGTGGCCTGGCTGCAGCGGTAGGTTTCCGATGGATGGATGAGAAGCGGCGGTACCCTGCGCAGGGGTGCCGCCGCTTTCTCGAAGCGCCGCGGGCAGACGGGAGCGATTGAAATCGCGGCTACAACAGCACACTGTCGGCCTGCGCCGACACCACGGCAGACCCTCGCCACACCGTTTGATTTCCTGAGGGAGCGCCCGCCGATACTCGACCGGGCACGAACCTCCGCGCGCGACCGAAGGATCTCCTCCACCGCACAAGACCGCCGCTCCCGCGACGGCACCCCGCCCCCGGCGCCGTTCTCCGTCGGATCGGCGTTGGGGACGATGACATCGCGCATCGCGGCTACAACTTCACACTGTCGGCCTCCGCCGACACCACTTCGGGCCACGCGCCATCCTTCTCCCACTCGCCGTCCTCCTCGATCAGCCGATGCGGAACGGGCGCGATCAGGCACTCCGTTCCGGCACGCCCAATCCGCCCACCACGCTGAATTCGGTGGAGGCGAACTCGCCGGTGAGCATGGGCATGGCCTCGGCGATCGCCGCCTTCACGGCCGGATCGGAGAGCGACGCTTGGTGTGCCTCGCGCGACGCCCACACCTCCGTGACGTACACCACGTCCGGCTTCTCCTCCGACACGCCCACCATGTACAGGTCGCACCCGAGCACCCGCGAGGCCTCGGTGTCGCGCATCAGGATGCCCACCACCGCGTCCCGCTGACCCGGCCTGGTACCGATGGTCACTGAAAGTCCGTAGCGCATTGCGATTCGATCGGGTTGAGGTGATCGCAGCCAAGGGGGGAGGAAGATATCGGTAGGCTGCACGCGGGCAACCGGATGCAGCGCGGCCTCCGGTCCGAGCGGCTAAAAGCCGCCGCAACAACCGCGGGAAGCCCCACAAACTGCGTGGGGCTTCAACTGCAAAGACTTTGGATTCCACAGTCCATGGAATGACGTGCGGCGATCATATGTCACCAATCATCTCACATTCCAGTCCCCGTCTCGTATTTGCTGGGGTTTGAGCACGGCTCACACACGTCTGGCGCGGGGGCCTGACGTCGTGTACCATGAAAATATCAAACGTTCGATCGATCTGCCGGGGCAGCGCTCCGCCTGCCGGCTCCGTCCGCCACTCCCGCCCGTTCCCGCCAGGAGGAAGCAACCATGATGGACCGTCCCTGGGTACCGCACTATTCGCCGGGCAGCCACGCCGACATCGGCCCGCTGCCCTACAAGCACATGCCGGACATGGTGCGCCAGCAGTCGGCGAAGCATGCGCAGAAGACGGCGTTCACGCAGGTGATGCCCAACGGGATGGCGGGGGCGCTGACGTTCGCGCAGATCGACCAGATGTCGGACGAGTTCGCGGCGTACCTGCGCGGCAAGCTGGCGCTGGACGCGGGCGACCGGGTGGCCATCCAGATGCCCAACTCGCTGGCCTACCCCATCGTGCTGTTCGGCGTGCTCAAGGCGGGGTGTGTGGCGGTGAGCACCAACCCGCTGTACACGCCGCCGGAGATGGTGCACCAGTTCAACGACAGCGGTGCGCGGGTGCTCGTCATCAGCGACCTGTTCGCCGACCGCCTGCCCGCGGTGCTCCCCAAGACGCAGGTGGAGAACGTGGTGACGGTGCGCATCACGGAGTGGTTCCCGGCCGTGCCGGCGTTCGTCATCCGCACGGTGCTCAAGTACGTAAAGAAGCAGCTGCCCAGCATCACCGTGCCGCACACGCCCCTGCAGGACGCGCTCAAGGCGGGCCGCGAGCGCATCGCGGGGGGGGCGGACGTCAAGGGCTACATGGACGGCGTGACGCTGGATTCCGTGGCCAACCTGCAGTACACGGGCGGCACCACGGGCGTGAGCAAGGGCGCCATGCTCTCGCACCGCAACCTGCTGGGCAACGTGGCGCAGATGCTGGCCATGAACACGGAGCTGCTCAAGGAGGGCAAGGAATCCATCCTCACGGCGCTGCCGCTGTACCACATCTTTGCCTTCACGGTGAACCTGCTGCTCTTCTACCAGATCGGCGGGCACAACGTGCTCATCCCGTCGCCGCGGCCGCCGCAGAACCTGCAGAAGGCGTTCGAAAAATACCCGGTGACCTGGTTCTCGGGGGTGAACACGCTGTTCAACGCGCTGGCCAACGAGGAGTGGTTCAAGGCGAACCCGCCCAAGTCGCTCAAGCTGTCCGTGGCGGGCGGCATGGCGCTGCACGGCGCCGTGGCCAAGCGGTGGAAGGAAGTGGTCGGCACGCCCGTGGTGGAGGGCTACGGCCTGACGGAGGCGGCGCCCGTCGTCAGCTTCAACCCCGTGGACCGGGTAAAGGACGGCACCATCGGCATTCCCTTTCCCAGCACGGAAGTGCGGCTGGTGGACGAGTCCGGGCAGCCGGTGACGGCCTTCGACACGCCGGGCGAACTGGTGTGCAAGGGCCCGCAGGTCATGCTGGGCTACTGGAAGCGCCCCGACGAGACGGCCAAGGTTCTCCAGGACGGCTGGCTGTTCACGGGCGACGTGGCGCAGATGGACAGCGAGGGGTACTTCAAGATCGTGGACCGCAAAAAGGACATGATCCTGGTGAGCGGCTTCAACGTGTACCCCAATGAGGTGGAGGACTGCATCGCCAACCACCCGGGCGTGCGCGAGGTCGCCGTCATCGGCGTGCCGGACGAGCACTCGGGCGAGGCGGTGAAGGCGTTCATCGTCAAGAAGGACGACTCGCTCACGCCGGAAAGCGTGATCGCGCACTGCCGCGAGTCGCTGGCGGGGTACAAGGTGCCGCGCAGCGTGGAGTTCCGCGACGAGCTGCCCAAGAGCCCCATCGGCAAGATCATCCGCCGCGAGCTGCGCGTGCCGGCCGCCGCCGCGCCGGAGCCCGCCAAGGCGTAACCCGGCCCGGGGGATGATGGACGTCGCGCCGGGACGGAAACCATCCGTCCCGGCGCGATCGTTTGGAGGGCAGGGAGGATGCTGGGAGAAGAGCCGCAATCGGGTTCGTGCCGGGTAGCCGCGGCACGTCCCCGGCGATTGAAATCGCGGCCTCGAAAACGTGATGTCGGCCTTCGCCGACGGCTCGTGCCGCATTCGGGGGAAGTGCTCCCCCGCGGATCATCGTCATCCGGGGGCGTGCTCCCGCGGCGGAACCATCATCATCCGGGGACGTGCTCCCGGCAGATCATCGTCATTTCACCCCGGAGGGGATGATGCCCACCATCCTGCAGAATCACTACGTGCTCGCCGTGGCGGACGTCCGCGTGTCCGCCCGGTTCTTCGTGGATGCGTTGGGATTCCAGGTCGTGCAGGAGCCGCCGGGGTGGATCTTCGTGGCGCGGGACAACTGCATGATCATGATGGGCGACTGCCCGGACGCCATCCCGCCCTCGCAGGCCGGCGACCACAGCTACTTCGCCTACCTGCGGGTGGATGACGCCGACGCGTACCTGGCGCAGATCACCGCCGCCGGGTTCCGGCCCACCTCTCCCATCCAGAGCAAGCCGTGGGGGATGCGGGAGTTCGGGATGACGACGCCGGACGGCCACCGCCTGAACATCGGCCACATCATCTCCGGCGGCGCGCAGGACGGGTGAGGGACATCCGCGGATGATCTACCGCACGCTGGCGGATGCCGTGCTCGTCATCCACCTGGCCTTTGCCATCTTCGCGGGCATCGGCGGGCTGCTGGTGCTGCGCTGGCGAAAGCTGGCGTGGGTGCACGTGCCGTGCGCGGTGTGGGGCGCGCTCATCATGTTCGCCGGGTGGATCTGCCCGTTGACGCCGCTGGAGAACGGGCTGCGCCAGCGCGGCGGGCAGGCGGGGTAC
>DASQZE010000233.1:0-2067 GCA_035638875.1 Longimicrobium sp. | reverse complement strand
GGCGGCGAGGAGTTCTGCCTGATCCTGGTGGAAGCCACGGCCGATGAGGCCGTGCAACTGTGCGACCGCCTGCGCGGGCTGATCGCGGACTACGACTGGGCGTCCATCCGTCCCGGACTGGCGCTGACCGTCAGCATGGGGGTGGCGGGGCTGCACGAGGGGGCGGATGCGCCCGACGTGCTGCTCGCCGCCGCGGACATGCGCCTGTACGCCGCCAAGCACGCCGGCCGCAACCGCGTGCGGGCCTGACGGGCTCGGCCGATCGGCGGATGCCGGGCCGCATCTGGTGCAAAGTTCCTTTTGATACGATTTTTGATAGAGTGCCGGCCCGCCTCCACTGCGGCCTTGGTCTGTGTCGACCTTCCTCCACGCCGATCGATGACGGACGTCCGGCTGGATACTCCCTCCGCCCCACCCGCGGCCGTCGTTCTCGACGACGCCCTGCGATCGCGCATCGACGGGCTCGCGGAGGAGGCGTGGCCCATCCGCTCCAGCGAGCACACCCGGGCCGAGTCGCTTGCAACCGAGGCGTTGCGGCTGGCCGAGGCGGCCGACTATCCCGTCGGAATCGCGTTGGCCCTACGCACCCTGGCCTGGCAGCAGGTCTATCTCCATTCCGATTACGAAGGGGGCGAAGTTCAGCTGCGGTGCTCGCTGGATCTGCTGGAGAGGGCGGGGGAGATGCGCGGGAGGGCGGAC
The DNA here is from genome assembly GCA_035638875.1 of Longimicrobium sp. GTDB lineage: Bacteria > Gemmatimonadota > Gemmatimonadetes > Longimicrobiales > Longimicrobiaceae > Longimicrobium. The sequence continues at coordinate 1,368 of DASQZE010000233.1, read as the reverse complement.
GTGCTCAACGCGCTGGGCTTGACCCATCGGCATACAGGGCGATTCTCCGAAGCCCTGCAGGTTCACCTGGAAGCTCTTGGACGGTACCGCGCTTCGCACGATCGCCCGGGTGAGGCAGACGCGCTGGGCTCGATCGGGGGTGTATACCACCTGCTGGGGGATCTCGGGCGTGCGCTGGAGCACTATCAGGCTGCACTTGATTTGCGCAGGACGCTGGGCGATACGACCGGGACGGCGTACCCGCTCATCAACATCGGCGTCATCCACGCGATGATCGGTGAGCCTGAGCGTGCGGTCGAGCATACGACGCATGCACTGGAACTCCACGCCGACGGTGATGCACAGGCAGCGGCCGTGTGCCTGGTGAATTTGGGCAATGCGTACGTCGACATGGGGGATGACGAACGTGCCCTGGAGTTCCTGGAACGTGCGGCATCGCGGCTCAACGAATTGGAGAATTATGGAGACGAGGCGAACTGCCTGTGTGATATCGGGCGGATTCACGAAGGCCGCGGCGATGACACTCAGGCGTTCGAATACTACCTGCGCAGCCGCGAACTGCTGGAGCGCTCCGGCGCGCACATCTATCTGCCCGAAGTGCTGATTCGGCTGGGCGCACTCCGTGTGCGCACCGGTAAGGCGGATGCGGGGCTGATGGATCTTGACGAAGCGCTGCGCGTTTCCGAGTCGCAGGGGGCGCGGCAGCACGCCCACGCGGCGCACGAGGCACTGGCCGCAGCCTACGAGACCACGGGCGATCCGGTGCGCGCGCTGGAGCACCACCGGGCCTTTCACGCGGTGTGGCGTGAGGTCTACGGTACGGAGACCAACCTGCGCATCCAGCACGCCGTGGTTCGCGCCGAGATGCAGCAGACGCAGCGTGAGGCCGGGATCCTGCGCGAAACCAACGAGGCGCTCACCCGCGCGGACGAGGAAAAGGCGCGCCTTCTCTCGCAGCTGCAGGAGCAGGCCGCGGAACTGGAGCGCCAGACGCGCGAGGACCCGCTGACGGGCGCCTTCAACCGCCGGCACCTGGATGCGCAACTCGCGGCGGAGTGGGAGCGTGCGCGGCGCTTCAGCCGGCCGCTCACGGTGGCGATGGTGGACGTCGACCACTTCAAGGACGTCAACGACCGCTTCTCGCACGCCGTGGGCGACGAGGTGCTGCGGACCGTTGCGCGCATCCTGCGCGAGAACACGCGCGGCGTGGACGTCGTGGCGCGCTATGGCGGCGAGGAGTTCTGCCTGATCCTGGTGGAAGCCACGGCCGATGAGGCCGTGCAACTGTGCGACCGCCTGCGCGGGCTGATCGCGGACTACGACTGGGCGTCCATCCGTCCCGGACTGGCGCTGACCGTCAGCATGGGG
>DASQZE010000232.1:0-49970 GCA_035638875.1 Longimicrobium sp. | reverse complement strand
TGCAAAGGTGCCGGACGTGGGGGTGCTGCGGGTGATGGATCCCGAGACGGGACGCGCGGCGTACGTGGACACGGACATGGCATCGGAGCGCTTCACGAAGGATGCGCAGGCGGAGCGCACGGAATTGCGCCGCCTGTTCCGCCGGCTGGGGATGGACGACATCGAGCTGCGGACGGACCGGCCCGTCTCCAACGCCGTGCTCTCGTTCTTCCGCCGCCGGGAGCGCCGGCTGCGCCGATGAGCGGGATGCGGAGGGCGGCGAAGGCCAGACCAGTGGCCGAGCGAGGCGGAATTCCAGCCGAGGTTCGAAGTGAAGTTCGAGCTGGAGCCGAAGGCCGAGTTGAAGCTCGAGGCAGAGTCCCGGCCAAGCAAATGAATTCGCCGCAACGACTACACGAAGTCCACCTGCGTGGACTCTGTGCCAGGCGGCGTTCGTCGGAGGGGGCGGAAGATGGAGCACGGGCCGATGTCCGAGGGGAAGTCCGTGCCGAGGTCGGGACCGAAGCCCAAGGCGAAGTCCCGGCCGAGCGAATGAATTCGCCGCTGGAAAGGCACGAAGTCCACCTTCGTGGACTGGCCCGTCACGGACAGCCCGTGTACACCGGAAGGATGCGGTGGAGCAGGAGCCGGCAGTCCACGCAGGTGGACTTCGTGTGTTTGTTGCAGCGAATTCATTCGCCCGTCTGGATCGTGGCCATCATCCTGGTTGCCCTCCTTGCATCCGTAGCTTCGGTGGATGCACAGGGCCGAGCCCCATCCGCCGATTCCGCCGTCGTCGTGGGGATGCGGGTGGAGCCGGATACCGTGACCGTGGGCGACCGCTTTCGTGCGGCGGTGTTCGTGCGCGCGCCGGCGGGGTCGACGGTCGCGCTGGTGGTGCCGGCCGCGGCGGACGGGGCGTATCAGCAGGTCGGCGAGTCGCGCGCGTATCCGCCGGACTCGGCCGGCGTGCACCGCGCCGTCGCCACGGTGGTGCTGTGGATCACGGACCCCGCGGCCAACGCGCGCGCCGAAGCCCGCGTCACGCTGCCGGGCGGCGCCGCGCGGACGATCCCCATCCAGCTCCCCCTGCCGTTCGTGCGCGCCGTGCTGCCGGCGGATTCCACGCAGCCGCGCCCGCCCAAGGACATCGTGGCAACGCCGCGCCGCGACTGGACGTGGGCGTGGATCGCGGCCGGCGTGCTCGCGGCGCTGGCGCTGCTCGCCTTCTGGCTCTGGCGCCGCCGCCGGCATCCACGGATCGCGCCGCCGGCCGACCCGCGGGAGCACGCGCTCGCGGAGCTGGACCGGCTGCGCGCGTCAGGCGTGCTGGAGCGTGACGTGGAGGCGTTCACGGCGGAGACGAGCACCGTCCTGCGCGCGTTCGCCGCCACGGCGGATCCGCAGCTGGGCGCGGACCTGACCACGTCCGAGCTGCTGGACCGGCTGATCGCCACGGGCGCCCGCGCGGCGGACGTGGATGCCCTGGAGCGTGCGCTGTCGCAGGCGGACCTCGCCAAGTTCGCGCGCCGCCCGCCGCCGCCCGCCCGCGCCCTGCAGGATTGGGAGGCGGCGCGGCGCTGGATCGCGGAGTTCCACCGCCCCGCATCGGCGGAGTCCCCGGGTTCCGACACGTCCGCGCGGACGCCGGCGGGACGATGAGCATCGGCTTCGCGAACCCGTGGGCGCTGCTCCTGCTGCTGCTCATCCCCCTGTGGCTGCAGTGGCTGCGGCGGCGTGCGCCCGGCGCGGTGGCGTTCGCGCCGGCCCGCGCGCTGGGCGAGGCATCGCGCGGGCGGGGCCGCTGGGCAGGGCCGATCCCGGACGTGCTTCGGGCGATGAGCTTCGCGCTGCTCGTGGTCGCGCTCGCGGGGCCGCAGCTGCGCGCGCGGATCGTGGAGGAGACGTCGGAGGGGATCGCCATCATCCTGGCGGTGGACGTGTCGCAGTCCATGCTGGCGGAGGACCTGCGCCCGCGGAACCGCCTGGGCGCGGCCAAGCAGACGGTCGCGCGCTTCATCCAGGGGCGCGAGCACGACCGCATCGGCCTCGTCGCGTTCGCCGCGCAGGCCATGACGCGCGTGCCGCTGACGCGTGACTACGGCATCCTGTCCGAGGCCGTCGCCGGGCTGGAGAGCGGCGGGCTGGGCGAGGGCACGGCCATCGGCGACGGGCTGGCGGCGTCGGCGGCGCGGCTGCGGCGGGCGGAGGAGCGGTCGAAAGTGGTCGTGCTGATGAGCGACGGCGCCAGCAACCGCGGCGACATCAATCCCCGGCAGGCGGCGCAGGCGGCCGCGGCGCTGGGCATCCGCGTCTACACGATCGCCATGGGCTCGGACACGGTCGCGCGCGTGCCCGTTGCCATCACCCGCGTGGGCGTGCGCTACGCGTATGCGAAGACGGCCGTGGACGAGGTGCTGCTGGCCGACATCGCCCGGACGACCAAGGGCCGCTACTACCGCGCGCGGGACACGGAGACGCTGCGCCGCATCTACACCGACATCGACCGGCTGGAGCGGACGCCCGTGCGCGTGCGCCGCTACCATCGCACGCGCGACTGGTACCTGCCGTTCCTCCTTGCGGGCGCGGCGCTGCTGGTGGCGGAGATGCTCTTTCGCGCCACGCGCTGGGGACGGGTGCCGTGACGGGCGTGCGCTGGGCGGACCCGTTCCTGCTGCACCTGATCGCGCTCCTGCCGGTCCTCGTGCTGGTGGGCATCCTGCTCTGGTGGCGGCGCCGGCGCGACGTGGCCGAGGCGCTGGGCGATCCCGCGCTCGTCCGCCGCCTGGCCGGCACGAACCTGCGCGCGTTCCCCCGCCGCCGCGCCGCGCTGCTCCTTCCCGCCGCGGCGCTGCTGGGTGTGGCCGCGGCCGGTCCGCGCTGGGGCACCGCCAGTGCCCCGCCGGACTCCACGCAGGGCGACGTGGTGCTGGTGCTGGATGCGAGCAACTCCATGCTGGCGGAGGACGTGCCCCCCAGCCGGCTGGAGCGCGAGCGCGAGGCGGCGCGGGCGCTGGTGGATGGGCTCGGGGGGCGCGTGGCGCTGGTCGCGTTCGGCGGGAGCGGGCAGGTGCTGTCGCCGCTGACATCGGACGCGCCGGCGCTGCACCTGTACCTGGATGCGCTCTCGCCGGAGATCGTGAACCAGAGCGGCACCTCGCTGTACTCCGCGCTGCGGCACGCGCTGGAACTGCTGGGCCCCGCCGGACCGGGCGGTTCTCCGGGCTCCATCGTGCTCGTGAGCGACGGCGAGGCCTTGGACCCGCCGCGGATGGTGGACCTGTCGGTGGAGGAGGCCGCGCGCCGCGGCGTGCCCGTGCACACGGTGGGGATCGGCACCGCGGCGGGCGGGCCGGTGCCGGACGTGGACGAGCTGTCCGGCCGCCGCATCGGCTTCAAGCGCGAGCCGGACGGCAGCGTCGCCGTCTCGCGCTTGGACGAGGCCACGCTCCGCCGCATTGCCCAGGCGACGGGCGGCACCTACACCGCCGCGACGGATGCCCGCTCCCTCGCGATCCTAGCCGCGGCTGCATCGCGTGGAGGACGGGCCACGCGTGCCCCCGGCGAATCGCTGCCGGACAACCGCTACGCCTGGCCGCTCGCCCTCGCGCTGCTGCTCGTGGCGGCGGATGCGCTGGCGGAGCGGGGGCGCGTGCGGCGGGAGGGGTGAGGGGCGGGATGCGGATTGAGAGGGACGTCCGGAGCCGCAGACGGGAGCGAATGAATTCGCGGCTACAACGTCACGCTGTCCGCCTCCGCGGACAATCCGTCAGGAGCGAGGCGTGTGCACGGGGGCGGCGTGACGGGCGGAGCCGGCAGTCCGCGCAGGCGGACTTCGTGTGTTTATTGCAGCGAATTCATTCGCCCGGACGGGTGTGTGCCTTCGGGGCACGATCCCGTTTGGCGATTCCGGCGGCAGGTAGATGCAGGCCAGCAGGTAGATAGGTGATGATGATGATGATGAAATCGATCGCGATTTTCGGGCTCGTGCTGCTGATCGGCGGCGGGGCACTGGCGGAGGGCGACGCCGCTTTCCGGCGCGGCGATTTCCGGCTCGCGGCGGAGGCGTACGGCCGCGCCATGGCCGACGGCGACTCGTCCGCGACCGTGCGCTACAACCTGGGCACCACGCTGCTGCGCCTGGGCCGCCACGACGAGGCGCGCCCGCACCTGGAGGCCGCCGCCCGCCTCCGCGCGCGCGCTGGGCTCCCCGTGCGCGCGGAGTACAACGCCGGCAACGCGGACCTCGCGCCCGTCGCCGGCAAGCGCGTGCCGCAGGAGCAGCACCGCGAGCGGCTGATGCGCTCCATCGCCCGCTACCGCCGGGCGCTCACGATCGACCCCGCGGACGCGGACGCCAAGTGGAACCTGGAACTCGCCCAGCGCCTGCTGCGTCTGCAGTCCGGCGGCGGCGGGGCCGACGAGGAAAAGGAGGACGAGCAGCCGAAGGGCGGCGGAGGCCAGGGCCCGCCCTCGCCCGCCACCCCGCAGCCCAAGCCCGGCCAGGGCGCGCAGGGCAACGACCAGCCGATGACGCGTGCCCAGGCCGAGCGCATCCTCGCCGGAGCCGAGGCGCGCGAGCAGGGCATCCAGCGCCAGCAGCTCAAGCGCGACCAGTCGAAGATCCACGGCATCCGCGACTGGTGACCGCCGTATGAATCCGGCGGAGCTTGACCTGCGCCGTGGATTCACAGACGGGCGAGTTCATCTCCCGGCCCAGCCCCGCTCCGCATCGAGTGCTCTGCAACTGATGAAGTTCAACCTCCCCCAGGGTTTTGGGGGGAGGTGCGAGCCTCGGCGAGCGGTGGGGGCGCCCGCCGGAAGCCCGCCATTCCACTCGCCGTTCACCCCCTACAGCCCGAAGCGCATCAGCACCATGCAGACGAGGATCGCGGCCAATCCGCCGAGGTTGATGGCGCTGCTGCGGCGCAGGTACGCCGCCGCGCCGGGCTGAAAGCGCTCGCCGTCCCACACGCGATCCTCCATCTCCTTCCGCGTGGCGCCCGCGTATCCCATCAGGAAGAACGTCAGCAGCAGCGCCGCCGCGAACGTCCACCCGTACGCCGTTCCGAACAGCACGTCCAGCGACCGCACCGGCCCCAGCACCGTCCCGCGCACGATCCCCAGCACCAGCACGAGCATCCCCGCCGGCCCCATCACCCGCATCGCCGGTTCCGCCATGGCGTCGCTGAGCGCCTTCGCCTCCGGCGCGGGGCGGCGGAGCAGGGCGGGCCAGATCACCGCCGCCGTGAACACGTGCCCGCCGAACCACACGATCCCGCCCAGCACGTGCAGCCAGTGCACCGCGATGGTCAACTCTCGCATCTCGTCCTCGCCAGTCGATATGTGTTTAAAGCATATAACTGATCAAAGCATATTCTTGCCGCTGTCCAGTGTCAACCGGTAGCTTTGGATCCCATGAGCAAGCGACAGCGAGAGAGCGTACCCGAGGCGGATGAGGCGCTGGCAGCCGTGGAGCGCGCCTTCGTGCGGCTGCGGCGCGACATGACCCGGCGCAACCTGGGCGCGCGGCTGGTGCGCGAGCTCGGTGGAGACGTGGACCTGGCCCACCTGGGCGTGGTGGATGCGGTCGAGGAGGGCCCCGGCGCGTCCGGCGGTGCGGTGACGGTGGGGATGGTGGGCGAGCGGCTGGGCATCGATCCGTCGCGGGCCAGCCGCGTGGTGACGTCCGCCCTCCAGGCCGGCTACGTGGAGCGCGTGGCCTCCCAGTCCGACGGCCGCCGCGTGGGCCTGCGCCTGACGGACACCGGTCGCGCCCTCGCCGAATCCGCGCATCGCATCCGCCAGCGCGCCTTCGCCGAGACCATGGGTGGCTGGACGGACGACGAGCGCCGCACCTTCGCCCGCCTGCTCACGCGCTTCGTGGACGGCGAGTAGACAAGGGCCGGACGCGGCCGTGCCCCACGAGCATCCAACCCCGGAGCCACTCTCCCGCCGAGCGAATGAATTCGCCGCAACAACGACACGAAGTCCGCCTGCGCAGACTGCACGGGTGAGCGTTGTCGTAATGGCAACATCGTCCCCGGCCGAGCCGCGGTGCCGTAACGCAGTTGAAACCCTGTTCGCAAGCGCGTCGCGCGAGACAGGGCTTATCGCATTCCCAGCGGCGGGTTTACCCGCTCAGGACGGATGGTTGCCAGTACGGTTCCGCTTGCATTGGTGTTGTATACAATCCCGATGTGTACAACGAAACGTGGCGAGTGGACCAGTGTCCATCGGCGTCTGGATGAGATCTTTGCAATTCAGCTTCGCCGCCCCGTTGACAGGATGCCCTCCCCGGGGGTAGATTACCCGGCCAAATTGCTGGAAAGTGGGGACCGGCGGGTCCTCCACCTGTATGGCTCGCGCAAAACGCGATGCTGCCAGGTCCGCGCGAGGCACGACGGCCGTCCCGGTTACCCGGGACGATTGCCGGCGTGCAGCGCATGGACGGACCTGATCGAATGATTGGGTCCGTTTTTTTTGTTTGGCACCATCACCTTACCCCGAAGCCCGGAGAGCGGCGTATCAACGAGAAAGTGCGTGTGAACCGGCAGATCCGCATCAGCCCCGTCCGTGTCATCGACCCGGCCGGCGAGCAGATGGGAATCCTGCCGATCGAACGGGCGATGGAGATCGCGGAAGAGCAGGGGCTGGACCTGGTCGAGGTCGCACCCATGGCTCGTCCGCCGGTCTGCCGCATCATGGACTACGGCAAGTTCAAGTACGAGGAGCAGCGTCAGGCGCGCGAGGCGCGCAAGAAGCAGCACCACGTGCAGCTGAAGGAAGTGAAAATGCGCCCGGGAATCGAGGGACACGACTTCGAATTCAAGGTGCGCCACGCCAAGAGGTTCCTGGAGGAAGGGAACAAGGTCAAGCTCACCATGATGTTCCGCGGGCGCCAGATGGCCCATCCGGAGTACGGGCGCAAGGTGCTGGACCGTGTGTTTCAGGAGCTGCAGGAAGTCTCGAAGATCGAGGCGCACCCCATGCTCGAAGGCCGCAGCATGGTGATGGTGCTCGCCCCCACGGCGAAGCCCCCTCAGCAGCAGCAACAACAACAGACCAGCCAACCTACCGCCGCGGCTGCGGCGGCGGACGAAAGGTAGTACGATGCCCAAGATGAAGAGCCACCGCGGCGCCGCCAAGCGCTTCAAGGTCACGGCCAAGGGCCGTGTGAAGCGTGGAAGCGCGTTCACCAGCCACATCCTGACCAAGAAGTCGCCGAAGCGGAAGCGGAACCTGCGCGGCACCACCATGCTCGCCAAGGCCGACGAACAGCGCGTAAAGCGTCTGCTCGCCAACTGACTTTCGCCGACCTAACGATTTCTTAGAACGGGAGGGCTGAAATGCCGCGTGTAAGCACCAACGTTGCGCGACTCAAGCGCAAGAACCAGATCCTTGCCCAGGCCAAGGGATACTTCGGCCGCCGCAAGAACCTGTACAAGACGGCCAAGGAGGCCGTGGAGCGCGCACACAAGTACGCGTACCGCGACCGCAAGAACCGCAAGCGCGAGTTCCGCCGCCTGTGGATCGTCCGCATCAACGCGGCGGCCCGCCTGAACGGCCTTTCGTACTCGCGGCTGATGGACGGCCTTCGCAAGGGCGGCATCGAGATCGACCGCAAGGTGCTGGCGGACATCGCCGTGCGCGATCCCAACGCCTTTGGGCAGATCGCCAGCGCCGCCAAGACGAGCCTGGCTGCCTGACGGCGGCGGGACGGGAGTCAGCGGCGCCGGGGGATTCTTTCCTCCGGCGCCGCTTTCCGTTTGCACGACGAGGGAATAGGAATAGGGAATAGGGAATAGCCTGCAACTGCACGGCATCCCGGCTCCTCCCTCGGTCCAATCCCTGCCCGGAGGGCTGAGGCTGCAACGAACACCGGAAGGAGGGCAGGGAGCCCGCGGGTCCCCAATCCCGCTATTCCCTATTACCTATTCCCTATTCCCTGTTCTTCCTGGGGTAGCCAAATGCACGCGCGCGGCTAAGTTTGGGTTCCTGCATTCAGCAGGGCGGAACCACGGATGACGATGACGACCGTAACCGAAGAACTGATCGCCCAGCTCCGCGGCCTGGAAGGCGAAGGCGCCGAGGCCGTGCGCGCCGCCGGCGGGGCCGAGGCGCTGGAGGGGCTGCGCACGGAGTACCTGGGCCGCAAGGGCCGGCTCACGGGCATTCTGCGCCGCCTGGGCGAGCTCTCCGCCGAGGAAAAGCCCGTCGTGGGCGCCGAGGCCAACCGGGTCAAGGAGGCCCTGAACGCCCTGCTGGAGGAGCGCGAGTCCGCGTTCTCGGGCACGGCGGACGAGGGGCCGCGCATCGACCTCACCCTCCCCGGCCGGCAGCGCTGGCGGGGCGGGGTGCATCCCGTGACGCTGGTGATCGACGAGATCTGCGACATCTTCCGCGACCTGGGGTTCAGCCGCGTGGCGGGGCCGGAGGTGGAGACGGTCGAGTACAACTTCAGCAAGCTCAACACACCGCTGGACCACCCCGCGGCCGACATGCACGACACCTTCTACCTGGCGGACGGCGTCGTGCTGCGCACCCACACGTCGCCGGCGCAGGCGCACGTGATGGAGGCGTTCGCGCCGCCCGTGCGCGTGGTGGTGCCCGGCATGGTGTACCGCCGCGACCCGTACGACGCCAGCCATGCGCCCGCGTTCGCCCAGCTGGAGGGGCTGGCCGTGGACGAGGGGATCACCTTCTCCGACTTCAAGGCGACCATCAGCGAGTTCGTGCGCCGCTTCTTCGGCGCGGACGCCAGGACGCGCTTTCGCCCCTCGTTCTTCCCCTTTACCGAGCCGTCGGCGGAGGTGGACGTGTCGTGCCGCATCTGCGCCGGCGCGGGGTGCAGCGCGTGCAAGCACACGGGGTGGATGGAGATCATGGGCGCCGGCATGGTGCACCCCAACGTCTTCGAGAACGTGGGCTACGATCCCGAGAAGTACACGGGCTACGCCTTTGGCATGGGCCCCGGCCGCATCGCCCTGCAGCGGTACAAGCTGCCGGACATCCGGCTGCTGTACGAGGGGGACATGCGGTTTTTGGGGCAGTTCTCGTGAGGGAATAGGGAATAGGGAATAGGGAATAGCCTGCAACTGCACGGCATTCCGGTTCCCCTCCCCATTCCCTCGAACGGAGAGGCTGAGCAACGACAAACAACCGGGAGCAGGGCGGGGACTCGGCGGATCAACGGCCCGCTATTCCCTATTCCCTATTCCCTATTCCCTGGCCGTCAATGAACATCTCCTATCGCTGGCTGCACTCCATCGCCCCGGGCCTGCGGGGCACCCCGCACGAGCTGGCGGAGCGGTTGGCCATGCTGGGCGCACCCGTGGACGAGGTGGTGGACCTGGGCGCCGGCATCGGCGACGTGGTCATCGCGCGCGTTGAAGACGTGCGCCAGCACCCCAACGCCGACCGCCTGCGCATCTGCACCGTCAACGCCGGGAGCGGCGACCCGCTCCAGGTGGTGTGCGGCGCGCCCAACGTGGAGGCGGGCGGCCTGTATCCCTTTGCCCCCATCGGCGCCACGCTGCCGGGCGGCATGGAGATCAAGAAGGCCAGGCTCCGCGGCGAAGAGTCGCAGGGGATGCTGTGCTCCGCGCGCGAGCTGGGGCTGGGGCGCGACCACGGCGGGTTGATGACGCTGCACGGCGACTTCGCCCCCGGCGCCAACTTCCGCCAGGCGCTGGGGCTGGACGACTGGCGGCTCGTCGTCGACGTCACGCCCAACCGCGGCGAGCTGCTGTCGCACCTGGGCGTGGCGCGCGAGCTGGCGCCCCGCGGCGAGGACGGCATCGAGCTCCCGAAGTTTCCGAACGATCGCGGCCACGCCTGCCCCGTAAAGCAGGGCAAGCGCGAGGCGGACGCGCCGGGGATCGAGGTGGCCATCGACGACGAGGAGGGCTGCTCGCGCTACATGGGCGCCGTCATCCACGGCGTCACCGTGGGCCCGTCGCCGGAGTGGCTGGCCACGCGGCTGCGCGCCGTGGGGCTGCGTCCCATCAACAACGTGGTGGATGCCACCAACTACGTGCTGCACGAGCTGGGGCAGCCCATCCACGCCTTCGACCTCCGCCTGCTGCGGGGCGGACGGATCGCCGTCCGCCGCGCCCATGCCGGCGAGACGCTGACGACGCTGGACGGCGCCGAGCGCGCGCTGCTGGAGACGGACGTGGTGATCGCGGACGGCGAGGGCGCGGTCGCCCTGGCCGGCGTGATGGGCGGGCAGGACAGCGAGGTGAGCGAGCGCACGACGGACCTGTTCATCGAGGTCGCGCTCTTCGACGCCCGGCGCGTGCGCAAGACGGCGCGGCGGCTGGGGCTGAACACGGACGCGTCGCACCGCTTCGAGCGCGGCGTGGACCCCGAGGGGCAGCCCACGGCCATGCAGCGCGTCATCGAGCTCATCCTGGCCGTGGCGGGCGGGCAGGCGGCGGGCGCCGTGGACCTGGTGCCGCAACGGTTCGAGCGGCGCGCCATCGGGCTGCGCGAGGAGCGGGCAGAGAAGGTGCTGGGCATCTCCCTGACCCCCAACGAGATCCGCGACCTGCTGGAGCCCATCGGCTTCGACGTGAACACGCGCCCCAAGCCCATCCGCGTGCTCGTTCCCGGCTTCCGGCCGGACGTGACGGGGGAGATCGACCTGGTGGAGGAGATCGCGCGCCGCCGCGGCTATGGCTCGTTCCCCGAGCAGCTGCTCCCCTTCCGCCCCACGGCCGTGCCGGAGCACCCGGTGATCGCCGTGGAGCGGCGGATGCGCGCGCTCTTCGTCCGCTGGGGATTCCTGGAGTCGGTCGCGGGCGGCTTCGCGCCGGAGGGCGCCGGCACCGTGCCCCTGCTGAACCCGCTGTCGGCGGAGGAGGGCTTCCTGCGCGGCACCCTGGCGCCCGGGCTGCTGCGGCGCGTGGAGCACAACCTGGCCCGCGGCGTCCGCGACGTGCGCCTGTTCGAGTTGGGCACGGCCTTCTTCGCCGCGCCGGACGGGGGGCTGCCGCGCGAGGAGCAGCGCGTGGCGGCGGCGTTCACGGGCGCCAGCCGGCCGCCGCACTGGTCCGGCGCCGCGCCGGACTACGACGTGTGGGACGTGAAGGGATTGATGGAGGAACTCGCGGCCGAGTACCCCGGCGCCCGCGTGGAGGCGGTGGACGGCGCGTTCGTCCTGCGCACGGCGGACGGGCACGAGAAGGGCAACGGGCGCGTGGCCGCGGCGGGCGAGGTGGATGCGCCCGCGTGGGCCGGGCCCGTGCTGATCGTGGAAGCCACGCTCCCGGGCACCTCCGCCGCGCGCCGCGAGGTGCTGTATCAGCCGATCCCGGTCCACCCCGGCTCGGAGCGCGACCTGGCGCTGCTGCTGCCGGCGGGAAAGAGCGCGGGGGACGTGGACGGGACGATCCGCGAGGCGGCGGGTGCGCTGCTGGAGGACGTGTTCCCGTTCGACCTGTACGAGGGCAAGGGGATTCCGGACGGGACGCGGAGCGTGGCGTTCCGCCTGCGCTTCCGCGCGCCCGAACGCACGCTGACGGACGCGGAGGTGGATGGGGCGGTGAGCCTCGTCCTCCGCACCCTCGAGGAGCGGCATGGCATCCGGCGCCGCTGATTCCGCCCTGGAGACGCTTGATGACACCCCATCCGCCGAGAACGCCGGGTGGGAGCGGCTGGAGCGTGCCTCCCGGGCCGCCGCGGAGGCGCTGGCGGAGTGGCGCAAGCGCGCTACGGAGGCGGAGCACGAGGTGCAGCGGCTGCGTACGGAGCTGGAGCAGCTTACGTCGCTCGGGCCGCTCCCCTCGGACGAGGCGGGGGACGAGCTGCGGCGGCTGCGCGCGGAGAACGCCGTGCTCACGAGCCGCGCGGCGGAGGCCCGGCAGCGCATCATGGGGCTGCTGGCGCGGCTCACCGTGCTGGAGAACCGCCCATGAGCCCGCGCAAGCCGCCGCCGCAGCGCCACACCGTCGCCGTGGAGATCGCGGGCGAGCGCCACGTGCTGCGCAGCGACGTCCCGCCCGAGCGCACGCGCGCCATCGCCGCGCACGTGGACGAGATCATCCGCTCACTCCCCTCCTTTCCCACGCTGGAGCGCGACCGGGCGGCCATCCTGGCGAGCCTGTCGATCACGGACGAGCTGTTCAAGGCCCGCGAAGAGATCGAGCGGCTGCGCGCCGAGGCCGAGGTGCGGACGGCGGAGATCGCGGACCTTCTGGAGGACGCGCTCGGCTGAACTGCGGGGGACAGGTTACGGCCAGCAACAGCGGATTCGAGCGCTTCTGTACACGCTGCGCGGGTGATGAGTTGATTCCGGTGAAGAAAAGGCGCTGGTCCACGTAAAGGGGGACCAGCGCCTTTCTCATCCAGGCATTCGTCAGACCGCGTGACCGTCGCCGGTGCTCGGGACCGTGGCCAATGCGGGCCGAGCCTTTCCGGCTTCGCGCGTGATGAACGCCACGAACTCGTCTGGAGTCATGCTCTTGGTCTCCTCGTACATCTGATCGCGAATCGACCGCGTCAGTTCAACCGCTTTGATCGGCGTTTCTGTCATGGCTTTGACCTCCCGTCGGAGATGACTGACGGCGTTTAGACTTCACGGATTCCATGGTGAAAGACCAAAAGACCGCCTGACACGGGGTATATGTGGCTGGGTTCAATGCACCGAATCTACACAGAACGAGTACAAAGGCCAAACCCGGCACGCGCCCGACCCGCGCAGCACCTTGCCACCAACCCGCAACTCTTCGTATGTTTTCCCGTTGCGGCCGAACCAAAGCCGCAGATAAACTGAGCGCGGCTCAGCATTGCGGTGGCGGGTGACGGGGCTCGGCCACCTTTTTCTGTTTTGGACCGGCGTCGCGGGGGCCTATCCCGCGCTGAAAATAGACGTTCCATGGACATTCTGCTGATCGCCATCGCGGCCGTGGTCGCGGGCGCAGTCGGCTTCTTCGCTGGGAAATCGGTCACCGATTCGCGTACCCAGGCACGCCTAGTCGCCGCCAGGGCGACCGCCGAGGACGAGCGCGCGCGCATCCTGGCCGCCGCCCAGCAGGACGCCGAGAGCCTGCGCAAGGGCGAGGTGCTCAAGGGGCGCGAAGAGGCCATCAAGTCGCGCGAGGAGTGGGAGCGCGAGGAGACCAAGCGGCGCGACGAGGTGGACCGCCTGGAGCGGCGGCTGCAGGAGCGCACGGAGGCCCTGGACCGCAAGTTCCACCTGCTGGACGAGAAGGGCGAGGCGCAGGAGCGCCGCGGCCACGAGCTGGGCCACCGCGAAAAACAGGTGGAGGCGCAGGGCGTGGAGCTGCAGAACCGCATCGCCGAGGTGCAGCACCGGCTGGAGTCGCTCGCGGGGTTGAACGCCGACGAGGCGCGCCGCCAGCTCATGCACGAGATGGAGGAGCAGGCCCGCGCGGCCGGTGCCCAGCGCGTGCGCGAGATCAAGGAAGAGGCCAAGCGCGACGCCGAGCGCGAGGCCAAGAAGATCATCTCCCTGGCCATCCAGCGCATCGCCGCGGACCACACGGCGGAGACCACCGTCTCCGTCGTGGCGCTGCCGTCGGACGAGATGAAGGGGCGCATCATCGGCCGCGAGGGGCGCAACATCCGCGCGTTCGAGCAGGCCACCGGCATCGACGTCATCATCGACGACACGCCGGAAGCGGTGGTGCTCAGCGGGTTCGATCCCGTGCGGCGCGAAACGGCCCGCATCGCCCTGGAAAAGCTGGTGTCGGACGGGCGCATCCACCCCGGGCGCATCGAGGAAGTGGTCGGCAAGGCGCGCAAGGAGGTGGAGAACGGCATGCGCGAGGCCGCCGAGGAGATCCTGTACGAGCTGGGGATCCACGGCGTGCACCCGGAGGTCGTCAAGGTGCTGGGGCGCCTGAAGTTCCGCACGTCGTACGGGCAGAACCAGCTGCTGCACGCCAAGGAAGTCGCCATCCTGGCCGGCAACATGGCCGCGGAGATGGGCTTCGACGCCACCATGGCCAAGCGCATGGGCATCCTGCACGACGTGGGCAAGGGCATGACCCACGAGCACGAGGGCACGCACGTGGAGCTGGGCTACAACCTGGCCAAGAAGTACAACGAGCCGGCGCAGGTGCTCAACGGCATCAAGGCGCACCACGACGAGGAGCCGCACCTGTTCCCCGAGTCGTTCCTGGTGACCGCGGCCGATGCGATCAGCGGGTCGCGGCCGGGCGCGCGGCGCGAGATGTTCGAGACGTACGTCAAGCGGCTGGAGAAGCTGGAGGAGATCGCAACCTCGTTCCCCGGCGTGGAGCGCTGCTTCGCCATCCAGGCCGGCCGCGAGCTGCGCGTGCTGGTGACCCCCGAGGCCATCTCGGACGAGGACATGACGCGTCTGAGCGAAGAAACGGCGCGCCGCATCGAGGCCGAGCTGCAGTACCCGGGGCAGATCAAGGTCGTCGTGATCCGCGAAACGCGCGCGGTCGACTTCGCGCGCTGACCGGGAGGACGAGGTTCCCGCAGGGCCCGCTGGAGACCGTTCCGGCGGGCTTTTGCGTTGTACGAAGCCGGTCCCGCACGGCTCCGCCGCTTTCAAGCTGCTGCGTTGCTTGGAGATCCAGGATTTTCGGTACCGCTGGGGCCGGAAAAGGTGGATGGACGAACATCGATATTCGGATTATGTTCGGTCGGACTCGCGCTTCGGGGATGGCGGGTGTATTCTCCGCCGTGCGAGGGGGCTGTGGCTCATCGGCCGTCGCGATGCAACGGGAGCCCTCTCCCCCGGCTGCCTTTTGCTCGTTCCTCGCAACGGCGGCCGACCCCTCCCCCAACTCTTTTCGGGGGAGGGGTGGTTGAAGGCGGAGTCCGTGAGCGTTTGCGGGGTATGAGGAGGCAAGGTTTTCTCTCCCTCCCCCGCGCAGTTTGCGGGGGAGGGACGGGGAGGGGGGCGGGCTGCTGCCGGCGCGGGACTCATCATCTTACGAACAGGCCGTACGTGCGGATTCTCTTCATCGCGGACGTGATCGGGTCGCCGGGGCGGCGGGTGCTCAAGCAGCTGCTCCGGCTCATCAAGGGCGACGTGCGCGCGGACGTGGTCATCGCCAACGGCGAGAACTCGGCGGGCGGTTTCGGCATCACGCCGGCGGAAGTGGCCGAGTTCTTCGAGGCGGGCGTGGACGTGATCACCACGGGCAACCACGTCTGGGACAAGAAGGAGATCCTCAGGCTCCTGGACGAGGAGCCGCGCCTGCTGCGCCCGGCCAACTTTCCGCCCGGCAACCCCGGCCACGGCTCCGTGGTCCGCGTGTTCGACGGGGTGCGGCTGGCGGTGATGAACCTGCAGGGGCGCACCTTCATGGTCCCCATCGACGACCCGTTCCGCGCGGCGGACGCCATGCTCGCCGAGCTCAAGGGGCTGGCCGACGTGATCGTCGTTGAGTTCCACGCCGAGGCCACGAGCGAGAAGCAGGCGTTCGCGCGGTACCTGGACGGGCGCGTGGCGGCCGTGGTGGGCACGCACACGCACGTGCAGACGGCGGACGAGCGCGTGCAGCCCAAGGGGACGGCGCGCATCACGGACCTGGGGATGACGGGCGGGCACGACGGCGTCATCGGGATGAAGGCCGACATCTCGCTCGACCGGCAGCTGCGGCAGTCCAAGGGCGAGCGCATGCAGCCCGCGGACGGGGACCTGCGCGTGCAGGGCGCGGTGGTGGACGTGGATGAAAAGACGGGGCTTGCGCGCTCCATCGAGCGTGTGGACGTTCCCTACGAGCGGGTGCTCCAGGGCGAGTTCAAACGGAAATAAGAGGATCGTGGCCAGGATCATCGACGGGACGGCGGTGGCGCGCTCCATCCGCGAAGAGGCGGCGGCGGAGGTGGCGCAGCTTCGGGCGGGGGGCACGGTGCCGGGGCTGGCCGTGGTGCTGGTGGGCAGCGACGGCGCCAGCGAGGTGTACGTGCGCAGCAAGGCCCGCGCGTGCCAGGAGGCGGGGATGCACTCGCGCGTCCTCCACCTCCCCGAGCACACGTCGGCCGACGAACTGTTCGGCACCATCGACGGGCTGAACGCCGATCCCGCAATCCACGGCATCCTCGTCCAGCTCCCCTTGCCGGTGCACCTGAGCTCCAAGGCGTTCCTGGAGCGCGTGGCGCCGAACAAGGACGTGGACGGATTCCATCCCATGAACGTGGGCCGTGCCTTCGTGGGCGATCCCAACGGCTTCGTCCCCGCCACGCCGGAGGGGATCATGGAGCTGCTGCGCCGCGAGCGCATCGACACGCACGGCAAGCACGCCGTCGTCGTGGGGCGCAGCCTGATCGTGAGCAAGCCGCTGGCGTCGCTGCTGATGGCGCCGGGGCCCAACGCGACGGTCACGCTCTGCCACCGCCACACGGTCGACCTGGCGCAGCACACGCGGATGGCCGACATCCTGGTCGTCGCGGTCGGCAAGCCGGGATTGATCACGGCGGACATGGTCAAGCCGGGCGCGGCCGTGTTCGACGTGGGGGTGACGCGCGTGGACGATCCGTCGTCCCCCCGGGGCTACGTCATCAAGGGCGACGTGGACTTCGACGCGGTGGCGGAGGTGGCGTCCGCCATCACCCCCGTCCCTGGTGGCGTGGGGCCGATGACCATCGCCATGCTGCTGCGCAACACCATCACCGCGGCCCGCCGGGCGCACGATGCCGCCCGCCGCCGCCCCGCCGCCGCGCTCCGGTGAGCTGGGACCTGTTCTCCTCCGCCGCGGCCGCCGAAAAACCTGGCGAGCTGAACGAGACGCGCAACGAGGACGTGGCGCGCCGCGTCGCCGCGCGCCAGGCGGACGCGGGCTTTCTCGCCGATCCCATCCAGGCGTCGGTGGAGATGGAGGTCATGGCTGAGATCGAGGAGGAGATCCTGCTCCCGGTCAAGTCCGCCAAGCCCCGCCGTGCGCCCGCGGTGAAGCGGAAGGAGAAGGAGGAGACGCCGGAGGGCGGATGGACGCCCACCACGCTGAACGCGGCCGCGCGCGCCCTGATCGAGGGGATGTTCTCCGCCGTGTGGGTGAACGGCGAGGTGACCAGCTTTACCCGGGCCAAGTCGGGCCACTGCTACTTCACCCTGCGCGACCGCGAATCGCAGGTGCGCTGCGTGATGTGGCGGCCGGACGCCAAGCGCCTGCCCACGCAGCCGGCCGAGGGGATGGAGGTCCGCGCCCTGGGCAAGCTGACCATCTACGAGGGCCGCGGCGAGTTCCAGCTCGTGGTCTCGGAGCTGGAGGCGCGGGGCGAGGGGCTGTGGAAGCTGGCGTTCGACCGGCTGCGGATCAAACTGGAGATGGAGGGGCTCACGTCCCCCGCGCGGAAGCGCCCCATCCCGCTGCATCCGGCGTGCGTGGGGATCGTCACGTCGTCTGCCGGCGCGGCGCTGCACGACGTGATCAGCGTGATCCGCCGCCGCGCGCCGTGGACGCGCATCGTGCTGAGCGCGGCGCGGGTGCAGGGCGAGGGCGCGGCGGACGAGATCGCGGCGGCCATCCGGCGCATTGGCGCGGCGGGGTGCGCGGACGTGCTGATCGTGGGGCGGGGCGGGGGATCCACGGAGGACCTGTGGGCCTTCAACGAAGAGCCCGTGGCCCGCGCCATCGCGGAATCGCCCGTGCCCGTGATCAGCGCGGTCGGCCACGAGACGGACTTCACCATCGCGGACCTGGTCGCGGACCTGCGCGCGCCCACGCCCTCCGCCGCCGCCGAGGCCGCCGTGCCGGACCGCCTGACGCTGCGCCGCGGGCTGGTGGACCTGCGGGGGCGGATGGGACGGTGCGTGGCGGAGCGTGTGGAGAACCATCGCGAGCGGTTGTTCGAGGCGCGGCTGGACCTGCGCGACGCGCGCGAGCGGCTGGTGGCCGGCCGCCGCGACCGCATCGCCGCGCTGGCGGGGCGATTGAACGCGCTGTCGCCGCTCTCCACCCTGGCCCGCGGCTACGCCGTCCCCCTGGACCCCGCCGGCCGCGTGCTGCGCCGCGCGGCGGACTTTGCGCCGGGCGCGGAATTCCGGCTGCGCGTGGTCGACGGGTCGGTGACGGCGCGGGTGGAGGCGGTGGAGGGCGCGGCAGAGGCGGAGTAGGGCGGGGGAGCGAGGTGGGTGAGTAGGAGCGAGACGGGTGATACACCGAGGTGGCGGGCATCCAAAGGCGCCCCCACCGCTCGCTTAGGCTCGCACCTCCCCCAAAAAACCCTGGGGGAGGTTGAACAGCGGTTCGGTGCGGAGAGGGGAGACTCGATGCGGAAGACGATCCGCGGAACCACACCGGAGTTGGAGCAGGCGGCGCAGGCCATGCGTCGCGAGCCGACCGCCGCCGAGGCGGCGCTCTGGGGCGCGTTGCAGAAGAAGCAGGTCGCCGGCCTGAAGTTCCGGCGGCAGCATCCGGTAGGCCGCTTCGTCCTGGATTTCTACTGCGCGTCGCTCCGGCTGGTGGTGGAAGTGGACGGCGGCATCCACGATGCACAACAAGACCGCGACGCCGCGCGTACGGAGGCGCTGGAGACGCACGGGTATCGCGTGCTGCGCTTCCGCAATGAAGAGGTTCTGCGCAATCTGGATGACGTCGTGCGCCGGATCGCCGCCGCCGCGGCCGGCTCAGAGCCGGCCTGACGCACCATCATTTCACGGTGCACGTACCCGCAGTTTAACCTCCCCCAGGTTTTTTTTGGGGGAGGTGCGAGCCTAAGCGAGCGGTGGGGGCGCCGCCGGATGCCTGCCCACGTGCACTGAATCTGACGCTTGCAGTCACTGATCTCCCCAGGCTTTCGATCGATACGATGACCATGGCGCAATCCGCCACCGACACCCACGCCGGCTGGACCTTCGAGGCTGCGCTCGACCGCCTGGGCGAGATCGTGGGGCGCATCGAGGGCGAGTCGCTGGAGCTGGACGAGTCGCTGGCCCTGTTCGAAGAGGGCGTGCGGCTGCTCCGCTTTGCCGAGGGCGTGCTCGAAGGGGCCGACCACCGCATCCGCCAGCTGCTGGACGACGGGCTGGGCGGCAGCCGCCTGGAAGACTTTGCCGGGGAGCCGTGAGCGAGTCCGCCGTCATGGACCCGCCGGCGCCGTTCGACACGGACGCGTTCCTGCACCGGGAGCGCGAGCGGGTCAACGCGACCCTGGCCGTCGTCGCGCCGGGGTTGGCGGAAGGT
Source organism: Longimicrobium sp. (assembly GCA_035638875.1). Lineage (GTDB taxonomy): Bacteria > Gemmatimonadota > Gemmatimonadetes > Longimicrobiales > Longimicrobiaceae > Longimicrobium. The sequence goes on along the minus strand of DASQZE010000232.1, from coordinate 30,858 downwards.
GCGCCGGACGACCTGGGCGCGCCCGTGGCCTACGCGCTGGCCACGCCCGGCAAGCGCCTGCGGCCGATCCTCTGCGTGGCCGCGTGGCGAATGGTGCGTCCGGCGCATCCGCCGGACGCGGTGTACCGGCTGGCGTGCGCGCTGGAGATCGTGCACACGTACTCGCTCGTGCACGACGACCTGCCGTGCATGGACGACGACGCCCTGCGCCGCGGCCGGCCCACGGTGCACGTGGTGTACGGCGAGCGTGCGGCGCTGCTGGCGGGCGCGGCGCTCATCCCCGCGGCCGTGCGCGTGCTGGACGGCGCCGCGCGCGACCTGGGGATCGACGCGGCGGGGCGGGGGCGGCTGGTGGCGGAGCTGTGCCAGGCGGGCGGGGCGCGCGGCATGGTGGGCGGGCAGTGGCTGGACCTGCTGGGCGAGGAGCCCGGTGCGCGCGTGGACGCGGACGGGCTGGAGCGCATCCACCGCCTCAAGACGGGCGCCCTGCTGGCCGCGTCGCTGCGCATCGGGGCGCTGGCGGCGGGAGCGGACGCGCGGCGGGTGGAGGGGCTGACGGCCTACGGGCGCGAGCTGGGGCTGGCGTTCCAGATCGTGGACGACGTGCTGGACGTGACGCGCACGGACGCGGAGCTGGGCAAGACGGCGGGCAAGGACGCCGGGGCGGGGAAGGCCACCTACCCGTCGCTCTTCGGGCTGGCGCGGGCGGAGGAGATGGCGCGCGAGCGGACGGCGCGGGCCGTGGGCGCGCTGCACGAGGCGGGGATCGCGTCGGCGGAGCTGGAGGCGCTGGCGGCGTACGTGCTGGAGCGCGGCCGGTGAACGCCCTGCGCGAGCTCTTCGCCCCGCTCATCGGGTGGAATCCGCCGCTCGCGCTGGCCCTGCTGGCCATGATGACGGCGCAGGGCTTCAAGTTCCTGCGCACGCTCGTCCGCCGGAACCGGCCCGACTTCACGCGGCTCATCGGCACGGGGGGGATGCCGTCGGCGCACTCGGCGTCGGTGACGGCGCTGGCCGTGGGCGTGGGGCTGAGCGAGGGGTGGGGCTCGTCCGTGTTCGGGCTGGCGACGTTCTTCGCGCTCATCACCATGTACGACGCCACGGGCATCCGCCGCGCGGCCGGCCGGCAGGCCCGCATCCTCAACCAACTCGCCGAAGGCCTGCGCGAGCACCACAAGCTGGACCTGGAACGCCTGGCCGAGCTGCTGGGCCACACCCCGCTGGAGGTGGTCGTCGGCGCCCTGTACGGCGCCGTGCTCGCCTTTGCGCTGCATCCCTGACGGGGATTCCACGCGCTTGTGGCGACGGTTTTCCTGAATCGCGCTCATAGACGCCACGCACATCAACAGGAACGGGACCGGCCATCGGAGCCGGTCCCGTTCGCGCAGCTAGCATCGTGCGATGCAATCGTCAAAAGGCAGCGCAGCACGCCTCGCTGCCGTGCAGCGGCTCAGTCCTGATCCGCGTCCAGCATTCGCAGGATCTGGTTGGCGAGATGGTCCTTGATCTCTCGATGGCGCGGAACCGGTTGGGAAACTCCGGTTTGGGGATTCCGATACTCGTCGTGCCTGCCCCGTGCCTCACCAGAACACAACCCGCCCCCGCAAGCTGTCTGATCAAATCCGTCCGTTTCACGAGACGATCCGCTCCTCCGCTTTGCGGATTCCCGGGAGCTCGCCACTCGTGAGATCGGTCCTTCAGATGCTCTCGAAGATCCTCGAGACTCTCACCCTGCGTCCAGTAGTCCGGATACTCTTCCAGGTAGCCGAGCCAGCCACCATCCTGCTCCCAGGGGATCATGCGTACTGCAGCCATCGCTACTCCTCCTGTCGAAATTGCGCGAGAATCCAGACAGTACCGCGCACCTGACCTTCCAGGTTCGCTCCAGCTTTTCACCAGCACAAGCCCCTCCACAGCTTCTGCCGAATCGATGTGATGACACGCTCCATCTCGCATTCCCGGAATTGATCCTTGCGGCTCGGACTCCTTCCACGGCGTTCACACCGCATCATCCCGAATTCTGCAGTTCATTGTGCAGTCGAAGATCTACTGCAGTCTCCGCGGACTCCGCGTGAGGCCATCTCTTGATGCTGGAATGCACAATCAACCAGAGAATCTGGTATCACTCCCGTTGGATCCCTCCACAGGGGCTTGCCTGAACCGGAGCGACCTGTGTAAATTCAATTCTATGAACATCGAATCAAATCAATCCATGTCGGTCGCCGTCGAGAGCGTGCCGGAGGAGATCCTGGAAATCTTCAAGGCGCTGGCCGATCCCAGCCGGCTGAAGATCATCGGGTTGCTGGCGCAGAAGCCGGCCGCGGTGGAGGAGCTCGCCGCCAACCTGGGGCTGGGCGCATCCACCGTGTCGCATCACCTGTCGCGGCTGTCGCGGGCGGGGCTCACCACGGCGCACGTGGACGGCTACAACAACGTCTACTCCCTGCACCTGGACGCGCTGCAGGACGTGGCGAAGCGCATCTTGAGCCGCGAGCAGCTGGCGGCGTTCGCCAGCGACGTGGACGTGGATGCGTTCGACCGGAAGGTGCTGGCCACGTTCGTCCAGCCGGACGGCCGCATCCGATCCTTTCCCGTGCAGCAGAAGAAGTATCGCGTGCTGCTGCGGCACGTGGTCCAGGCGTTCGAGCCGGGCGTGCGCTACGGGGAGCCGGAGGTGAACGACATCCTGCTGTGCTTCAACGATGACACCGCCCGGCTGCGCCGCTCCCTGGTGGAAGTGGGATTGATGCGGCGCGAGGGCGGGGGCGGCGCCTACTGGCGCACGGAAAACACGGAGAAACCATGATGACGGAGTCGCGCGCGGACCTGCGCCGCCGATACAAGGAAGAGGGCCGGCCGATGGGCGTGTACGCCTTTCGCAACGCGACCAACGGCAAGGTGCTCGTGGGCGCCAGCCAGAACCTGCCCGGCGCGGAGAACGCGCTCCGCTTTCAGCTGCGGATGGGCTCGCACCGCAACCGCGAGCTGCAGGCGGACTGGAAGGCGCACGGCGAGGCGAGCTTCGCCTGGGAGGTGCTGGACGCGCTGAAGCCCGAGCCCGGCGCCGATCCCCGCGACGAGCTCGATGCCCTGGAGCGGCTGTGGCTGGACGAACTGAAGCCGTACGGGGAGCGCGGCTACAACCTTCCCTCGCCAGCTGGAGTGGCGAGCGACGACACGTGAGAGCGGATCGGGCGGACAGGCCGATGCCCGCGATCAGCAAAGCCCCGCCCCGTGGCGGGGCTTCGCGCATCTGCCGATCTGGGTCGCAATCCGTTGATGCCGCCCTTGTCCTTTCGCGGAGCCCGTGCCGGCGTGGCACTTTCCCGTGACGGAGAGTCCGCGCAGGCGGACATCGTGTGTTCGTTGCGGCGAATTCATTCGCTCGGCGGGAGGACTGCCACCGCTCCGGCACTCGATCATCGCTCCGGCACTCGATCAGCGCTCCGGCACCCGGATCGCCCGACATGATGGACATTGACGGTTCGCTGTTCGCTTTGTATCATAAAGTGAAGACGCGGCGCATGTCCGGAAGTTGCACTTCGGACCTGGCACTGGGACACGGTCCCTGGTACTGATCCTGCCACCGCCGGCTGCATCCAACTCCGCCGTGCGTGCGAAGATTGGACGAGCGCGGCTCAGTTGTCTACATTGAACGGCGGCGGGGTGCGGCCGGCCCTGCCCGACCAACCTGACTTACCGAGGATGAGCCCGTGTCGCTCCTGGATACCGTAAAGACCCCCGACGACGTCCGCGCCCTGCCCGAGGCGCAGCTGGACCAGCTGTGCATCGATGTGCGCGACCGCATCATCGACGTGGTGTCGCGGCACAAGGGAGCCCACTTCGGCTCCAACCTGGGCACGGTGGAGCTCACCGTGGCCCTGCACCGCGCCTTCGACACCCCGCGCGACCAGCTGATCTGGGACGTGGGCCACCAGGCGTATCCGCACAAGATCCTCACGGGGCGCAACGAGCGGATGGACAGCATCCGCAAGCGCCACGGCCTGAGCGGCTTTCTGCGCCGCGACGAGAGCGAATACGACGTGTTCGGCGCCGGGCACGCGGGGACGAGCATCTCCGCCGCCGTGGGCGTGGCCGCCGCGCGCGACATCAAGGGGCACGACTTCGAGGTCATCGCCGTCATCGGCGACGGCAGCATGACGTGCGGGCTGCCGTACGAGGCGCTCAACAACGCGGGCGACACGGACCGCGACATGATCGTCGTCCTGAACGACAACGAGATGTCCATCTCGCCCAACGTGGGGGCGCTGCACAAGTACCTGGGCATCCACAAGAAGATCACGGACGTCCGCACCTCGCCGCTGTACAACCGCATCCGCGACGAGGTGAAGAAGATGGTGCACGCCGCGCCCAAGTTCGGCACCCTGGGCGAGATGGTGGAGCACTTCGCGGTGCGCGCGGACGATGCCATGAAGGGGATGTTCGTCCCCGGCATGCTCTTCGAGCAGCTGGGATTCCGCTACGTGGGCCCCGTGGACGGGCACGACGTGGGCGCGCTGTGCCGCACCTTCGAGCAGGTGAAGCGGATGAAGGGCCCGCGCCTGGTCCACGTGCTGACCACCAAGGGCAAGGGCTTCGCCCCGGCCGAGGCGGACCAGGTCAAGTGGCACGCCGCGGCCCTGTTCGACAAGGAGACGGGCGCGCCGCTCAAGAAGTCCGCGTCCGGCGCCATGCCGCGCTACCAGCAGGTGTTCGGCGAGGCGCTCACGGCGCTGGCGGCCGAGGACGGGGACGTGGTCGCCATCACGGCGGCCATGGCGACCGGGACGGGGATGGACATCTTCGAAAAGGCGCACCCCGGCCGCTTCTTCGACGTGGGGATCGCCGAGGGGCACGCCGTGACCTTTGCCGCCGGCCTGGCGACGCAGGGCATAAAGCCGGTGGTGGCCATCTACTCCACCTTCCTGCAGCGCGCCTTCGACAGCATCGTGCACGACGTGGCGCTGCAGGACCTGCCGGTGACGTTCGTGATGGACCGCGCCGGCATTGCCGGCGACGACGGGCCCACGCACCATGGCGGCATCGACATCGGCTACATGCTCTCCATCCCGGGGATGACGGTCACGGCCCCCCGCGACGCGGACGAGCTCATCGGCCTGATGCGGACGGCGCTGGCGCACACGGGCGGCCCGTTCGGCATCCGCATTCCCCGTGACGGCGTCCCGGCCTTGCCGAAGGCGCTGGCGGAGATCCAGCCCGTCCCCTACGGCACGTGGGAGACGCTGCGGCAGGGAAAGGACCTCGCCATCCTGGCCACGGGGACGATGGTGCTCCCGTCGCTGGCCGCGGCCGAGGCGCTGCAGCGCGAGGGCGTGTCGGCCACGGTGGTGGACTGCCGGTTCATCAAGCCGCTGGACGAGGCCATGCTGGAGCGCCTGTTCCCGCACCACGGCTTCGTGCTCACGGTGGAGGAGGGGACGGATGCCAACGGCTTCGGCGCGTACGTCCGGCGCTTCATCGCCGACCGCTGGCCCGGGGTGCAGGGGGCCACGCTGGGGCTGCCGGACGCCTTCGTGGAGCACGGCGAGCGCGCCGAGCTGCTGGCGGAGCTGGGGCTGACCCCCGAGGGGATCGCCGCACGCGGCCGCACGCTGCTGGGCAGGCCGCTGCGGAAGCTGGCCGAGACGGCGTGACGGCGCACACCGGGCGCCGCATCGGCGTCGTTGGCCACAGCAACTATGCCATCCTGCGCGAGACCCTCGCCCGCATCCAGGCGTTCGCCGGGCGGGAGGGGGTCTCGCTGTACTTCGAGGAAGCCCTCCGCGAGCACGTGGGCGACGGCAACCTGCTTACGCCCGAGATGTGCGGCGACCTGGACCTGCTGCTCACGCTGGGCGGCGACGGCACGCTGCTGCGGGGCGCGCGGATGGTGGTGCTGGCGGGGGTGCCGGTGCTCGGGATCAACCTGGGGCACCTGGGGTTCCTGACCTCCGCTCCCCGCGACGAGGTGGAGTCGGCGCTGGCACACTGGCTGGCCGGCGAGTTCGCCATCGACACGCGGATGGTGCTGGCCGTGCACGTGGAGGGGGCGGACGGCGTGGCGGGCAAGACGCACCTGGCGCTGAACGACGCCGTGCTGCACAAGGGGGGCGGCGGGCGCGTGATCCGCCTGAGCATGCGCGCCATGCACGACGTGGTGGGCAGCTACAGCGCGGACGGCATCATCCTGGCCACGCCGACGGGCTCCACGGCGTACTCGCTCTCCGCGGGCGGGCCCATCGTGTCGCCGTCGGTGGACTGCATCATCGCCACGCCCATCTGCCCGCACACGCTGGGCGTGCGCCCGCTGGTGCTCCCCGCGCACGAGACGGTGACGGTGGAGGTGCTGTCCCCCTCCGAGGAGCTGATCCTGACCATCGACGGCCAGCAGAACGAGCACCTGGTCCCCGGCCAGAAGGTGGTCGCCCGCCGTGCCGACCAGCCCGTGCGCCTGGTGCGCTTCGCCGGGCAGAGCTTCTTCCAGACACTGCGCCGCAAGCTCAAGTGGGGGGACCTGGCGGAGCGGGAGGGGGCGTAGGGCGCATGGTGACGGCTCTCCTCGTGATGGAGCCGAGTATCCAGTACTCCCCCCTCCGACTCACGATATGGATTCGACCCTAGACGAGATTGAGACAGCGCAATCGAGGCTGTTTCAGGCAGTCGCTCGAACTCGAAGCGACCGCTACTGTCTCCGGCTTTGGAGTGAATTCATCCGAATTCGGGATGGCAAACGGTGCGTCGTGTGTCGTGGCGCAAGAGCATTGTCTGCACACCATATCGTGAGGAAGAGCTTCCTACCCCAGGCGAGGCTGCAGCGCGGAAACGGAATCACGCTTTGTGTGGATTGTCATCGGGAGCCCCATGAAAGGTTCAACCGTAGACCGGATTTCCAGCAGCCGATGGATGCCCAGGGCGGAGATGACAATGATTTGATTACGGAGTACTTTGGCCGGCTGTTGGCAGATGCAAGCGAGCGTGGCCTGATGCGCACGGATTTCTATTTTCTTCATGAGCGTGTGTTGCAGAGCTTCAAGGAGCTTCAAGGATTCACCGCCGATTGCGATTTTCCCGATCTTCCACTGGAGCAAGCGTACCTCATTTGGAGGCAAACGTCGCCCGGGCTTCGTGCTGCCCTGATGGAAGCACAGGGATTCAAAGTTAGTTGTCGTCCACAGGATTACATAAGAGTACCAGGAGTCACTGTGTCTATCCTTCCCTGATGTACATTCCAGCTTGATGGATCAAGTCGGAGGGGCGGTTAGCGGCTCCCGGCCTCCACGGCCGGTCTAACGGAGCGGAGGAACCGCGCGGAGAAGGCTCCGCGCGGTTTTTCTTTTTTCGTGGCGTGCACAAAATGCTTGGCAGATGCGGACGGGCGTATTATCGTGCACTCATCGTCCGCTGAAAGGCGGATAAGGAACGCTCGGTGGAGCATCATCCAGGCTCCTCTCGAAGCCGTTCAAGTCCCGGCGGACCCATCCCCCCACGTCCGCTGGCTCCCGGTACGCAGCACGTCATCCGCTGCCACGCCGGACATTCCCACTTGATCCCGAAGCGCTCCCCAGCGGGCTTCGTCGCGTCCAGCGACGGCGTTCGCTCTTCCGTGGAGCCGGCGCGCGCCGTTTCAGGCCGGTCTCCACACCTTTCATCCTCCCGCTTCAGCAACCGGAAAGGTACGTCATGCCCGACAATCCCATGGAAGGAACCGCAGGCGCCTCCAGCGACACGGCCGTCGCCGCGGGCTTTGCAACCGCCGGCGAGGGCGGCCTGCCCATCAGCCTGGTGCGCGACACGTCGGTGCTCAAGGAGGGCGAGCCGCAGCCCGGCACGTCGGCGTTCCGGACGCCGCAGCGGATCGCCATCACCATGGCGGCGCTGCAGCCGGAGACGGCCCGGCAGCTCGTGAGCCGCGTGGTGCCCCGGCCGCTGCCGCAGCCGCCGGAGTCCATCGTGCGATCGCTCAAGGCCCTGGACCCGCACATCAAGCGGTTCCACGGCGTTAAGGTGCCGCTGCTCTGGTTTCCCGGGCCGCTGGTGGCGTCGCCCTGCGCGGACATGTTCGGCTACATGTTCTCGGCCGCCGTGCGCACGGCCTCCAAGCTGCCGTTCGACGCCCCCCACCAGGCGCTGCTCACCCAGCTGGGCAACCTGATGGGCGACCCCGCGCGCGACGTGGGGGCAGACTCCACCATCCCGGCCGGGTATACGTACTTCGGACAGTTCGTGGACCACGACATCACGCTCGACGTCACGTCCTCCATCGACGCCGCGACGGACGCCAACACCATCCCCAACATGCGGCGGCCGGCGCTGGATCTGGACAGCGTATACGGGCGCGGGCCGGCGCTGGACCCGTACCTGTACAGCTTTCCCACCGCGGCCGGCGTGCCGCCCACGGCGGTCAAGATGCAGCTGGGCCGCAACCGCCCCGCGGGCACGGGAGGCCCGCGGACGGCCGCGAACGCCAATGCCACGCCCACGAACTTCGACGTTCCGCGCGTGCTGAGCGGCACCGACACCACCGTCAACGCCGCGGCGAGCACCTTCACCGCCATCATCGGCGACCCGCGCAACGACGAGAACGTCATCGTCTCGCAGCTGCACCACTCGATGCTCAAGTTCCACAACCGCGTGGTGGACCTGCTCCTGCTGGCGGCCTTCCCCGGCGACGTGTTCGCCGAAGCCAAGCGCATCGTGACGCACCACTACCAGTGGGCGGTGGTGCACGACTTTCTCCCGCGCATCTGCGGCGCGGCGGCGGTCAACGCCGCCATCGCAACGGTCGCCGCGCCGGTGGGGAGCGCGTTCCGGATGCCCGTGGAGTTCGCCGTGGGCGCGTACCGGTTCGGCCACAGCATGATCCGGAACGGCTACATCCTGAACACGTCGCTCCCGCCCGCGGCCAGCTCGCTGCAGGGGGTGTTCGACTTTGTACGCGTGCCCCGGCTGCCGCTGTTCTCCAACTGGGCCACGGACTTCAACATGTTCTTCAACACGGCGCACCCGGTGCCGGGGGCGTTCAACAACGCGCGGCGCATCGACAGCGTGCTGGCGCAGGGGCTGGAGCAGATTCCCGGCGGCGCGGGGATCATGGCCATCCTGGCGGCGCGCAACCTTCGGCGCGGGCTGGCGTTCGGGCTGCCCAGCGGCCAGGCGGCGGCCGCGGCGCTCGGTGTTCCCGTGCTGACGGCGGCGCAGCTGACGGCGGGGCTGCCCGCCAACGAGGTCGCCCTGCTGAATTCCAACGGGGGCGTGCTGCTGAACAAGACACCGCTGTGGTACTACGTGCTGCGCGAGGCGCGGGTGCTGCAGGCCGGCAACCGGCTGGGGCCGCTGGGCGGGCGCATCGTGGCCGAGACGTTCGTGCGGCTGCTCAAGCGCGACGGCGACTCGTTCATGAACGTGGCCGGGTTCACCCCGTCGCTGCCGAGCTCCGTGCCCGGCACCTTCATGATCGCGGACCTGCTGGAATTCTCAGGCGTGCTGGTGCAGTAGATCGGCGCCTGTTGCGGAATCCGCAGCGTGGCCCTCGGCGCCGATGCGCCGAGGGCCACGTTTGTTGCGCCGGTCCACGTGTCGGCAGGTGCTCCCGGCGTTGCGTCGCGCGCCGAGTTCTGGCGGGGGCGTGGCTACGCTTCCGTAGCGTCCGCGCTTGGCCTGGCCGCGTTCTGCACGGCGGTCCACTGCATCTCCAGGTTCAACTCTCGAACCCAGTGCTCCAGATACTCGTGGTCCAGTTCGCGGAATCGCACGCGGAGCATCTTCGCGGCGTCCTCCAGCTGGCGCGCGGACTCGCCCATGCGAGCCCATTCCATTTTCGCGATGATGACGTCCTCGGGAGATGCGACGGGGACGTCGGTGCCTACCAAATGGACCTCGCTTTCCAGCGCGCCCAGCACACGATCCAGGATCGCTCCGGGCATTATCGGAGCGGCGGCGGCAGGGGGGCGGTGCCGAACGCATAGCGGAGGGTCTCACGCATGAGCTCCCACTCCGACCAGTCCGGGTGCTCCTCTCGCAGCCGTGCCCAGGCCAGCTCCCGCACAGCAAGGCTCATGTCCCACGCGAGGGCGAATCGCTCCTCGCCCGACATCCGGCGATGGATGTCGTCCTGAATTGCCTGCGCGGCGGGGCTGGTGTCGCTCATTCCTGCAATGCCGATGGTGATGAGGGCGGGTGGTGGTCCGGACGTGCGTATACCCTTGTCGTACGAGAGCGATCACGTCTCACGGGCAGGGTTGCTGAAGGTGCGGGCCGCCTTCGCAACGCGCTGCGAATGCAATCGGCCCCATGACGATCACGGCCGCTTCCGAAAGATCTCCAGTCCTGTTCTCGCCAGGGTCGCGTTGCGTTTGCTGCTGGATTGGCACACGGCTGCTTCGTGCCGCGCACGGGATCAAGGTCCCGAAGGCGCTACTGCACGACCGGCGGCACCGTGTGGTCGCCCAGGTCCTCCACCTTTGCGGGACGGTCAAGCCGCTCACCGGGAACGCCGTTGCGAAATCCGGGGCGCGGTCGGGGCGGGGGCGGCGAGCCCACCACGGACGGCGGCGGGACGGGCCCGCCGGGCGGCACCGGTCCGCCAGATGGCACCGGGCGCTCGGCGCCGCCCAGCATGGGCTGCGTGCCGCTGACGCTGTCCACCTTGAAGGCGATGTCCTCCCACGCCTTGGACAGCGTCTCCGGCTGCCGCGCGTGGACCGTCACCCACGTGCGCAGCTGCCGGTCCGTGACGCCCACCTTCTTGAGCGCGGCGTCGCGGCGGGCCTGGGAGACGGTGTCGGGCAGGGTGCGCACGGCCACGTTGGCCGCCACGAACTTTTCCCGGGAGATGACGCCCGCGGGCACCGCCGGCTCGGGGGTGCACGCGGCGGTGGCCAGGAGCGCCGCGAGGGCCAGCGGCAGGGTGCGATGCGTCACGTGAGGCGAATGCGCGTAAGCGTCTGCGATCAATCGAGATCCAGCGGTCCGGAGAGATCGCGTGGAGACGGCGCCGTGCGCGTGGGCGAACGGCACCGGAGCGTACCCGCCGCGCGCGCGCGTGTCAAGGCGCGTTGCGCGGCCCGCGGCGCCCGGATAGCTTCGGCACCTGGTAAAAATCTGGCACCCCACCCCGTGAAGCTACCGGAATGGCACGCTCCACCCTCCGCACGCGAGTGCACGCCGCCGCCTTCGCCGCGCTCCTGGCCGCGCCGGGGCTGGCCGCACAGCAGGCGCCCCCGTCCCCGGCCGACGTGCTGGGGTACGCGCTGGGCGAGCGCTTTACCCCGTACGCCGGCGTGCAGCGCTACTCGCGCGCCCTGGCCGACGCGTCGGACCGCGTAGACTACCGGGCGTACGGCACCACGCCGGAAGGGCGCGAGCTCTTTCAGCTGGTGATCGCCACCCCGCAGAACCTGCAGCGGCTGGACGGCATCCTGGCCGCCAACGCCGAGCTGGCCCGCGGGGCCGGCGCCGAGCGGGCGCGGGAGATCGCGTCGGGCAACCCCGCCGTGGTCTACTTCAGCTACGGCGTGCACGGCAACGAGAGCTCGTCCAGCGAGGCGGCGCTCTACACGGCGTGGGACCTGGCCCGCGAGGCGCCGGAGGTGGCGGGCGTCCTGAACGACGTCGTCGTCGTCATCGATCCGGTGGCCAATCCGGACGGGCGCGACCGCTACGTGGGCTGGTTCACCTCCGTCGTGGGCGCGGAGCCGAACGTCAATCCGCAGGCGCGCGAGCACCGCGAGCCGTGGCCGGGCGGCCGCTTCAACCACTACATGTTCGACCTGAACCGCGACTGGAGCTGGGGCACGCAGCCCGAGACCCGGGCGCGGCTGGCCACGTGGTGGCAGTGGAACCCGCAGGTGCACGTGGACTTCCACGAAATGTTCTTCAACAGCACCTACTTCTTCTTTCCGGCCGCGGCGCCCATCAACCCCATCTACCCGGAGCACATCCTGGCGTGGGGGCGGCGCTTTGGGCAGGGGAACGCGCGGGCGTTCGACCAGTTCGGCTGGAGCTACTACACGGGCGAGGCGTTCGACCTGTTCTACCCCGGCTACGGCGACTCGTGGCCCAGCCTCACGGGCGCCGTGGGGATGACGTACGAGCAGGCCGGCCACGGCGCGGCCGGCATCGCCATCCAGCAGGAGTCGGGCGACACGCTCACCCTGCACGACCGCGCGCAGCACCACCGCACCAGCGGGCAGGCCACGCTGCGCACGGCGGCCGCGGGCAAGGCGCAGCTGCTGGCGGACTACGCCCAGGCCGCGCGCACGGCGGGGCAGGGCGAGGCGGACTTCCTGCTCGTGCCTGGGAGCGACCCGTCGCGCATCGAGTCGCTGGTGGCGCACCTTCGCCGGCAGGGGGTCGAGGTGGAGCGCGCCTCCTCCGGCTTCTCGGCCCGTGCCGAAGCGTACGAGGGGTTCGAGGACCGCTCGCAGTTCCCGGCCGGGACGTACCGCGTGCGCGCCCGGCAGCCGCTGGGCCGCCTGGCCATCACGCTGCTGCAGGCGGAGACGGAGCTCAAGGCCGAGTACTCGTACGACGTGAGCGCGTGGTCGCTGCCGTACGCGTACGGCGTGGCGGCGTACCGCGCGCCGGCGGGGGCGGGGAGCGGATGGAACCCCGTCCCGGCACCCGCAGGCCGCGCCGCGGGGCTGCAGGCGCCCGCGCCGGGGATCGGCTACCTGGTGGCGCCGGGCGACGCGGCGTCGGGCGCCATGGTGCGCTTTCTCCAGCGGGGCGGCCGCGCGCGCATCCTGGGGCGCCCGTCCACCTTTGGCGGGCAGCGCTGGCCGGCGGGGTCGTGGTTCATCCCCGCGGCGGGGAACGACACGGTGCAGGGGCGTGTGACGGCGGCCGGGCTGGGCGGCCTCGTGCGTCCCGTGGCCACGGGGATGGCGGAGAGCGGCATCGACCTGGGGAGCGAGAACGTGGGCCGGGCGCAGCTGCCGCGCGTGGCGGTGATCGCGGGCGACGGCGTGTCGCCCACCTCGTTCGGCGCGCACTGGTTCTACCTGGAGCAGGAGCTGGGGATGCCGTTCGATGCCGTGATGGCGTCGGACCTGGGCGGCCTGGACCTGTCGGAGTACGACGTGATCGTGTTGCCGGACGCGTCGCCGCGTGCCCTGCGCGGCGCGGAGGACGCGCTCAAGGCGTGGATCCAGCGCGGCGGCCGGCTGGTGGCCGTTGGGGGCGGCGCCGAGGTGGCGGCGGGGATGGCGGAGATCAAGATCCGCCCGGGCGCCACGGCCGACAGCGCGGGGGATGCGCGCTCGCGGTGGCTGGCGGGGCGCGAGGAGCGCCAGCGGCACGAGTGGAGGCAGGAGGTGCCCGGCGCCATCTTTCCCCTGCGGCTGGACCCGGCGCACCCGCTGGCGTTCGGCGCGGGGCTGGACGCGCGGCCCAACGAGACGTTCGCCCTGCACGCGGGGACGACCGTGTTCGAGCCGGCGGAGGGGGTGGAGACGGTCGCCTACTTCCCCGAGCGGCTTACGCGCATCGCGGGCGTCATCAGCCCGGCGCAGGTGCGGCGGCTGGAGCAGGGCGGGTGGCTGGTGACCAAGCGGATGGGGCAGGGGAGCGTCGTGCTCTTTGCCGACGACCCGCTCTTCCGGCTGTTCTGGCAGGCCACCGAGCCGCTGTACGTGAACGCGATCCTGCTGGGGCCGTGAGCTGAACGGCGCCGGTGGATGGTGGATGAGAAGCGCCCCGGGGCCGATGCGGTTCCGGGGCGCCTTCTTGTGGCTGAAGGATCGTGATCCGGTGGGCAGAGGGCGGGGGAGGCGGGGAGCACGCCGGACGCCTGGATGCGGCGCAGATGGTGCCCCCTACCGCCTCGGAAAAACGACTTCGCCACCAAGCCCGCCCCCCTCATCTGTTTTCGGCTGGCCGGCGCGGACTTGATCGTTACGTTTTGCGTCGTTATTATCAGAGAATTCCCGCAGCCGCCCTGGCGTGGAGCGAACCCCCTCGGTTTGCCCGCTGCCTCAATCGGCCGCATGACGTCGAAGGCATCAGAGCTCCGGAGGTACACCCATGCGGACCAAGCTCAGACTGACACTTGAGGATGTGAACGTGGTGTCGTTTGACACTTCGGCGGCGGCCGGGTCGGCGGGCACGGTGGTCGGCGCGCAGGACCCCTATCCCGAAACCTACCCCCGGTACACCTGCTACCACTCGTGCGATTGGTACTGCGCCACGGTCGGAGCCACCTGCGACGCGGACGGCATCGGGACGTGCGGCCTGCGCCAGTGCTGAAGTGACCTTCGCGTGTGATGCGGGACGATGATCCCGCAATCCGCGATCCCACGATGCGCGGCTCAGGCCCCTTGAGGCTGGGCATCCCATCCACCTGGATGGGTGGGGAACGACCGAGAACGAGAGGGGGACGGCAACCGGTGCCGTCCCCCTCTCGCGTTCTGATCAGGAACCTGTCCCCACCCGTGGCAAGGGGTTGTCGATCCATCCGTTTTCAATATACTTGTCGCTCTCCGGGCCGGGCACAGCGGTATCGTACCCCGCCCCCACGTTCCCCTCGCAGTCGCAGGAGCTGATGGACGTTGCGTTGATCGGGTGAGGTTGCAGTCGCCGGGAGACTCCCTTCACCCCACGCGTCGCCACTGACGCGCCGCGCGCCTGACCGCGCGCACTCCCGGGCAACCGTGTTCTTGATCAACGATCTTCGCCGCGGGCGCGGGCTCGCCCGTTCCGCCGCGGTGGAGAAGCACCGTACGGAGGCTCCACATGTCTACGACGTTCGATCCGCCCTCCGCCGCTCCGGCGGACGGCCCCCACCCCGGTTTCTGGCGCTCGGTGGGCCAGGCACTCCGCGGCACCGAAGAAGACTACACCTCCGGCCCCGTCGGCCGCGCCATCCTGCTGCTCTCCATCCCCATGGTGCTGGAGATGGCCATGGAGAGCGTGTTCGCCGTCGTCGACATCTTCTTCGTCTCGCGGCTGGGCGCGAACGCGGTGGCGGCGGTGGGGCTCACGGAATCGCTGCTCACCATCGTCTACGCGCTGGCCATGGGGCTGGGCATCGGCGCCACGGCGCTGGTGGCCCGCCGCATCGGCGAAAAGGACGCGGAGGGCGCCGCGCACGCCGCCGTGCAGGCCATCCTCCTCGCCATCGGCATCTCCATCGTCCTGGGAACGGCCGGCTCGCTGCTGGCGACGCGGCTGCTGGGGCTGATGGGGGCCACGCCGGAGGTCATCGCCATCGGCACGGGGTACGCGCGCATCATGCTGGGCGGCGAGGCGGCCATCATCATCCTGTTCGTGGTGAACGCCATCTTCCGCGGCGCGGGCGACGCGGCCATCGCCATGCGCGTGCTGTGGCTGGCGAACCTCATCAACATCGTCCTGGCGCCCTGCCTGATCTTTGGCCTGGGCCCGTTTCCGCAGCTGGGGGTGACGGGCGCGGCCGTGGCCACGACGACGGGGCGCAGCCTGGGCGCGCTGTTCGCCCTGTGGCGGCTGGGGCGGCCGGACGGGCGCATTCCCGTGGGGCGGCGCCGCCTGCGGCTGGACCTGCCCGTGATGGGGCAGATCGTCCGTCTCGCCGGCTCCGCGACGGTGCAGATGCTCATCAGCACCGCCAGCTGGACGGGGATCGCGCGCATCCTGGCCGGGTTCGGCAGCCCGGTGCTGGCCGGGTACACGGTGGCCATGCGGGTGGTGGTGTTCGCCATCCTGCCCAGCTACGGGATGAGCAACGCGGCGGCCACGCTGGTGGGGCAGGCGCTGGGCGCGGGCAAGCCGGAGCGCGCGGAAAAGGCCGTGTGGAAGGCGTGCCTGTACAACCTGGCGTTCCTGGGATTCGTGGGCGCGCTGTTCGTGATCCTGGCGGGGCCCATCGTGCGCCTGTTCTCCACCGATCCCGAGGTGGTGCGGCACGGGGCCATGGCGCTGCGGGTGGTGGCGCTGGGCTTTCCGCTCTACGCGTTCGGGATGGTGCTCACGCAGGCATTCAACGGCGCGGGCGATACGTGGACGCCCACGTGGATCAACCTGGCCGTGTTCTGGGCCTTCGAGATCCCGCTGGCGTACCTGCTGGCGAACACGTTCGGATTCGGTCCCACGGGCGCGTTCTGGGCCATCACCCTTGCGTTCTCGCTGCTCGCGGTGGTCAGCGGGATCATCTTCCGGCGCGGAAAGTGGAAGACGAAGGTGGTCTGATCATTGACGGGGAGCCATGGATCGTGAGCTCGCGCTGCGCATCGTCATCGTACGCCCCCTGGCCGGGGTCGTGTACCGTGTCCAGCGCGGACGGGGCGAGTTGCTGGGGCCGGTGGCGGAATCTGCGGATGCGCTCGTCTTCGACCTCAGCGTCCGCACGGGAAGCCGCGCGGACGGGGCGCCGAACTTCCTGGGGCCGTTTGCGCAGGGGCGGCCGGACGACCGCTTCGTCTACGTGAGCTCGGGGACGAGGGCGGGGCAGCCGGGCTCGTGCTGGTCCCGGCGGGCGAAGGTGCGCCTGGCCGGGATCTCCGCCGGGCTCGTGGCGCGGGCGCTGGATACGCCCGGCGCCGCCCTCCAGGTCCGGATCCCGGGCGCGATGCAGGACGGCGGCCCGGTCTGCGCGAGCGTTCGGCCGCTTGAGGGCGGATGGTCGCTCGTGACCGCGCACGATGCCTCGTGACGCGTCGGTGGCCCGTCCTCATCACCCTGCTCCCCCTGCCGAGCCTGCCCGGGATGCCGAACGCACAATCGCCCATCGTGATCGCGCACCGCGGCGCGAGCGGGTACCGGCCGGAGCACACGATCGAATCGTACCGGCTGGCAATCGAGATGGGCGCGGACTTCATCGAGCCCGACCTGGTCGCCACCCGCGACGGCGTGCTCGTCGCGCGGCACGAGAACGAGATCGGCGGCACGACGGACGTAAAGGACCGCCCCGAGTTCATCGACCGCCGCACCACCAAGGAGATCGACGGCCTGCCCGTGACGGGATGGTTCACGGAGGACTTCACCCTGGCGGAGCTGCGGACGCTGTGGGCGCGCGAGCGGCTGCCGGAGGTGCGGCCGGAGGCGGCGCACTACGACGACCGCTTCCGCATCCCCACGCTGGACGAGGTGATCGTGCTGGCGCAGGAGGAGTCGACGCGGCTGGGGCGGACCATCGGCATCTACCCGGAAACCAAGCATCCCAGCTACTTCGAGTCCATCGGCCTGGCGCTGGAGCCGCCGCTGCTGGCTGCACTGGAGCGGGCCGGGTGGACGGAGGCGGCGGACCCCGTCTTCATCCAGTCGTTCGAGACGGCAAACCTGCGGATGCTGCGGCGCCGGACGGGGGTGCGCCTGGTGCAGCTGATGGAGGCACAGGGCCAGCCGTACGACCTGGACCTGCGCAACGATCCGCGCAGCTACGCCGACATGGCCACGCCGGCGGGGCTGGCGGAGATCGCCACCTACGCGGACGCCATCGGCCCCAACAAGGCGCTCGTCATCCCGCGCGACGCGGAGGGGCGGATGCTGCCCCCCACGCCGCTGGTGGCGGACGCGCACGCGGCGGGGCTGCAGGTGCACCCGTGGACGTTTCGCCGCGAGAACGTCTTTCTCTCCGCGGACTTCCGGTCCGGCGACATCACCGATCCCGCGTTTCTCCATCGCCCGGGCGACCTGCGCGCGGAGATCGCCGCGTACATCGAGGCCGGCGTGGACGGCGTGTTCTCCGACAACCCCGACGTTGCGGTGGAGGCGCTGCGAAAGCCGTAGCGGATGGATCCACGAAGACGAGAAAGGCCCCGCCGGATTCCCGGCGGGGCCTTCTTTCATCCTGCGAAATGCTGCGCCGTCGTCACCTGTGTCACGGAGTGCGCGTGCCCGGCTTCACGGGCAGGGGGTCAGCTTCTCCACGCACCGAACGATGCCGGTCTTTTCGTCCTTCGTACACGTCACGTCGTAGCAGCGGATGATCTGCGCCTCCAGCGGCAGCGGGCGTCCGGGGATGGCGGCGGCGCCCAGCATGGCGGCCGCACAGGCCATGACGACCTTCTTCGCATGTTTCATGAAACGGGTAGGTTGAAGTGGACGGGCGAATTCAGGACGAGGGTGCGGCCAGCGGATATCGTGCGACGAGTTGCTGGTCATCCGCGTCCGTCTCGGAGAGGAGGATCCAGCCGTCCCCGATCTCCAGGATGCGGGTGCGCCCCGGGATGTAGACCGTGCCCCGCACGGCGCCGTCCGGGGCGAACACGATCCACCGGCTGCCCACCCCCCACTCGGAGGGGCGTGACGGAAGAAGGACCCACAGGTCGCCGCCTGGGGCAGGCTGCACGTCCGCGTACGGCGGATACTCCTCCGGGTAGTCGATGCCTTCGGGCCGTTTGCCCGCGGAGCCGGAGCCGGAGCCCTGGACCAGGAGCCGCTCCCAGTGTTCGTCGATGTCCTGCGGCGTCACACGCCGCCGTGGGCCCGGAACGGCGGCCGCCCGCGCCCACGCCCTGCCGTCGGCGGAAGATACGATGGTGGACGAGTCGCCCGTGCCCAGGAACACGTGCTCGCCACGCACGGCCACGAGCGTATGACGCCCGAACGGCAGCTGGTCGGTCTTCGAGACGGTCCCGTTTCGCTCGACGCTTCCGATCTGCTCGTCCCCCGGCACACGGCCCAGCGTATCGCGGCGGCCGCCGGGGTGCACGCGGACCAGGAGCATGGAGTCGCGGAACGGGCCCGTCCGCCACGACTTGGTGGAGCCGCCCAGCAGGAGGAGCGACCCGTCCGCGAACTGGCCGGCGGCGCGGGGGAACGATCCCAGGTCCGTGAGCGGGGGCTCGGTGCGGATGACCCGGCCGATGGTGTCGAACAGGGTGAGGCGGGCCTGGACCCTATCCCACACCCGCAGCGTGTCCCCGCGCAGGCCGATCCACTCCGGATGGGTGAACTCGCCCGGCCCGCGCCCTTCGCGGCCGATGGTGCGCACCCGCTGGCCGCGCGCGTCGAACACGTCGATGCGGTTCGAGCCCGCGTCGGCCAGGGCGACGCCGCCGCCCGGCAGGCTCACCGCGCTGGTGACAAACCCCAGGGCGTCCGCCTCCGACGCCCCGATCCGCAGCGTGGGCTTTTCGGCGACGTTCCACGCGGCGGGAAGGTCGCTCCCCGGCGCGGCGTCGCGTGCTTCCCCGGACGTGCACGCCGTCGAAAAAGCCAGTAGCGCGGGGACGAAGAATCGGGCCGTTCCCGCGAGAACGTGCGATGCCTTCACTGCGCGGGTGCCTTGCCCGTCCCGCAGCGGGGCAGGCAGTGGGGGATGGTGTCCTCGCCGCGGGCGGCCGCGCGCCGGTTGGCAACGGTCAGCAGCGCCTCCAGGTGGCCCGGTGGGAACCGGTCGAAGAAGGCCTGCAGCTCCTGCTGCGTTGCCGGCCGTTCCACCAGCGCTTCCGCGGGAACGGGTCGGTCGAACAGCTCCCGCTGCTCCGGGGACAGATCCGCGACGGAGGGTGGCGATGCCGGGGCGGGTGCCACGGGTGCCGTGGTGGTGAACTCGCCGCACGCGATCAGGCCGCACCCGGCCAGGAGCAGGACGCCCTTCGGAATGGCGCGACGGACGCGCAGGGATGTGCGCTTCATAGCATCTTCACCTGGCTGCAGTCCACCGGCGTCAGCTCGCAGATCTTGGTTCCGTCGGGATACTCGGCGCACACCTTCTTGTAGCACGTCACGATCTGGGCGCTGGCAGGCCGGGGGAGGGAAGGCAGCACGGCAGCCATGAGCGCGAGCAGCAGGGTGGCGGTAAAGTTGCGCATGGTGGGATTCCGGTAGAAGGTATGGCCGAGAATGTGTGGATACCCACGGAATGATATTTACTCTCAGCTAGTGGCGCAATACGTGTCTCTGTATAATCCGTATAATTCAGCAACGGCGCGGCATTCAGCATTGCCGGGAACTCCTGGTGCCCGGCAGGCGGGAATTGCCGCGGACCGTCGCGCGGACGCAGCAAGGAGACAAAGTAGACGAGTTGAGTGTAGTTGGTGCCGCTACGTTCGTCAAGCGGCTTGCGTCGAACGCACGAGAAGCCCCGCCGGTCGCCGGCGGGGCCTCTCGCTTTCAATCCCGTGGAGAAACCGGCTTAGAACCAGATGCAGTAGCAGCAGCCGCTGCTGCACTGGCCCGTACCGGCACCCTCTACGCCGCGGCAGTACTTGGCGCACGCCGTCGTCGTGGTGCACGAGGTGGCGAACGGCTCCGAGCAGGCGGCCGTGGGGCTCACGTCGGCCCGCAACGACGCGGCGCCGAACACGAGCGCCGCGCCGACGCCCCCGGCGAACACCGTGGACCGCAGGTTCCTCATCATCTTCGTCATGGCGTACTCCCGTGCTGTGCGTGGATGCGCCGGAGCTCGTCCGGCGCGGCGGCTACTTCTGGCAGGTGCAGCAGAACGTCCGCGTGTCGCAGATGGGGATGAGCCCGTTGGACAGGCGGTTGCAGATCTTGCGGCAGTCGCTCGTGGACGTGCAACTGCCCACGGAGTAGGCCGGTTCCGTGCACGTCTGCATGGGCAGCGGCGAGGCGAGCGCCGCCCGCGCGCCGAATCCCAGCGAGACCAGTACCCCCGCCGCGTAGGCGGTCCGTCGCGCGGCCGTCATCATCCTGTTCATCCGTCCTCCCGGTCCGGGTGGATCATGCCCCGCCGCCGACATCGTCCGTTCCAATCGCGCCGCACAGGAACACGAAAGGGCTGCGTGTGCATCCGCTCACGTCCTGAAAAAACGCTGAAAAATAGATGTATGGACGATACGGAGCAGGAAATTGAAGTAATACATATTAGGACGCATTTGTGTGCAATGCAAATTCCCAGGTGCCTTCGCCGCCCTGGATTCCATTCTGACGGGATGGCAGGTGGAGAAAGGCACGGATGTTGTTTTCCATCAAGACAGCAACGCTGCGGCGAGGCACGTCGGCAGGATCACCGGAGAAGCAAAACGGGGATTGCATGGCGTCGCTGCTGGCGATTGGGCAACGACTGAAATTCCTGAATTTACGAATCGCCATGATCAGCTTCGATCGACTTACTGTCAAATCGGCAGAGGCCATCCAGTCCGCCGCGAACGAGGCGCGGCGGGCAGGAAACCCCACCGTGGAGGACCTGCACCTCATCGGCGCCCTGCTGGAGCAGGAGGAGGGGATCGTCGTCCCCATTCTGCAGAAGGTGGGCGTGAACGCCACCCGCCTGCGCACGGAGGTAGAGGCGGCGCGCGCGCGGCTGCCCAAGCAGTCGGGCGGGGCCCAGGCCACGCTCTCGCGCGAGCTGAACGAGGTGCTGGACCGCGCGGAGAAGGAAGCGCGCGACCTGAAGGACGAGTACATCAGCACGGAGCACCTGCTGCTGGCCCTGGCGGACAAGGGTTTTGCCGTGCGCGACCTGCTGCGCGCGCAGGGCGCCGGCCGCGAGGCGCTCGCCCAGGCGCTGGAGCAGGTGCGCGGCTCGCACCGCGTCACGGACCAGAACCCGGAGGAGAAGTACCAGGCCCTGCAGCGCTTCTCCGTCGATCTCACCGAGCGCGCGCGGCGGGGCAAGCTGGACCCGGTCATCGGCCGCGACGAGGAGATCCGCCGCGTGGTGCAGGTGCTCAGCCGCCGCACCAAGAACAACCCCGTGCTCATCGGCGAGCCCGGCGTGGGCAAGACGGCCATCGCCGAGGGGCTGGCGCAGCGCATCATCAACGGCGACGTGCCCGAGGGGCTGCGCGACAAGACGCTCGTCTCGCTGGACATCAGCGCCATGCTGGCCGGCGCCAAGTACCGCGGCGAGTTCGAGGAGCGCCTGAAGGCCGTGCTCAAGGAATTGTCAGACTCGGACGGCAAGTTCATCGTCTTTCTGGACGAGCTGCACACCATCGTGGGCGCGGGCAAGACGGAGGGATCGCCCGACGCGGGCAACATGCTCAAGCCGGCGCTGGCCCGCGGCGACCTGCGGCTGGTGGGCGCCACCACGCTGGACGAGTATCGCCAGTACATCGAGAAGGACGCGGCCCTGGAGCGGCGCTTTCAGCCCGTGTTCGTGGGCGAGCCCAGCGTGGAAGACACCATCGCCATCCTGCGCGGCCTGAAGGAGCGCTACGAGGTGCACCACGGCGTGCGCATCACGGACCCGGCCATCGTGGCCGCCGCGACGCTCTCGAACCGCTACATCGGCGACCGCTTCCTTCCGGACAAGGCCATCGACCTGATCGACGAGGCCGCCAGCCGGCTGCGCATCGAGATCGACTCGCTGCCGCTGGAGATCGACGAGGTGGAGCGCCGCATCGTGCAGCTGGAGATCGAGCGGCAGGCGCTGGGCCGCGAGAGCGACGCGGAGTCGCGCGACCGGCTGCAGCGGCTGGAGCAGGAGCTGGCGGGGCTGCGCGAGCGCTCGTCGGGGATGAAGGCGCAGTGGCAGGCGGAAAAGGCCGCCATCCAGGTGATGCGCGAAAAGAAGGAGCGCCTGGACGAGCTCAAGGTGGAGCTGGACCGCGCCAGCCGCACGGGCGACCTGAACACGGCGGCCGAGCTGCAGTACGGCACCATCCCCCAGCTGCAGAAGGAGATCGAGCGCGACGAGGGGCGCTTGGCGGAGCTGCAGAAGACGTCCCGCTTTCTGAAGGAAGAGGTGGACGTGGACGACATCGCGGAGGTGGTGGCGCGGTGGACGGGCATTCCCGTGACGCGGATGGTGCAGAGCGAGCGCGAGCGGCTGGCGCGGCTGGACAAGCACCTCAACGAGCGCGTCATCGGGCAGACGGAGGCCACGGAGGCCGTCGCCAACGCCGTGCGCCGCAGCCGCGCGGGGCTGCAGGACCCCAACCGGCCCATCGGCAGCTTCATCTTCCTGGGCCCCACGGGCGTGGGCAAAACGGAGACGGCGCGTGCCCTGGCGGAGTTCCTCTTCGACGACGAGGAGGCCATGGTGCGCATCGACATGTCGGAGTACATGGAGAAGCACGCCGTCAGCCGCCTCGTCGGCGCGCCCCCGGGGTACGTGGGCTACGAGGAGGGCGGCCAGCTGACGGAGGCCGTGCGCCGGCGACCGTACAGCGTGGTGCTGTTCGACGAGATCGAGAAGGCGCACCCGGACGTGTTCAACATCCTGCTGCAGATCCTGGACGACGGGCGGGCGACGGACAGCCAGGGGCGGACGGTGAACT
Source organism: Longimicrobium sp. (assembly GCA_035638875.1). Lineage (GTDB taxonomy): Bacteria > Gemmatimonadota > Gemmatimonadetes > Longimicrobiales > Longimicrobiaceae > Longimicrobium. The sequence continues at coordinate 7,747 of DASQZE010000232.1, read as the reverse complement.
TTCGCAACACGGTCATCATCATGACCAGCAACATCGGCAGCCCGCTGATCCTGGAGCGCTCGGCGGAGCTGGCGGACCGGACGACGGCGGTGGTGGTGGAGAACGCCGTGCTGGCGGAGCTGCGCCGCCACTTTCGCCCGGAGTTCCTGAACCGCGTGGACGACACGGTCGTCTTCCGTCCCCTGGGCCGGCCGGAGCTCAAGACCATCGTGGACCTGCAGCTGCGGCGGCTGGAGAAGCTGCTGGCGGACCGCAAGCTGGGGCTGCGGGTGACGGAGGCGGCCAAGGAGCTGATCGCGGAGGAGGGGTACGATCCCGCGTACGGCGCGCGCCCGCTCAAGCGCGCCATCCAGCGCCTGGTGCAGAACCCGCTGGCGCTGCACGTGCTGGAGGGTGAGTTCGCGGATGGGGATACGGTGGTCGTGGACCGGGATCCGGGCGGCGCGGGGCTGGCGTTCCGGTCGGGGGCGGCGTAAGGGACGGAACTGCGGGTTACAGGGGACAGGTTACAGGGGACAGCCAGCAACGGCGCGCGTCGCGGATGGGATCGCGGCGGGTCGGGGCCGGGGGCCGGGGGCCCTCACCCGGCCTCGCTCAGGCTCGTCCACCGTCTCCCACAAACTGCGTGGGAGAAGGTATATACGTCGACGGGTTTTCGTTCGGCGGGGCGGGGGGCCGGGCAGTGCGGGCTCCCGCTCCGTGCCTGCACTCGGCTTCCTCTTCCCATTGCCCTCATTCTTTCATCCCGCCATGCACATTCCCCCGATCGAGAAGTTCCGGCAGGACACGGCGGGCCGGTACGGCACTACGTGGGATGCCGATCCGGAGGGCGCCAGCCTTACGCTCATGCTCCCGGACAGCGAGCCCGTGTGGGAGGACGGCGGATGGGACGCGCGGCCGCATGAGCCGTCGTACCGGATGGCGCTCGCCGTGGCAACCCGAGGCTGACGCGCTGAAGGAGGAGGGTCTCCAGCGGATCGTGAACTTCGACGCGCTGCGGATGTAAGGCGAGCCGTTCGTGATCGGCATCCACTGCAATGCGAACACGCAGAAGGTTGGTCGTGGAACTGGAGTGGACCAACGAGTTCTACTGCACCTTTTCCGTGACGTTCTCCTGGCGGATGAACCACGCACAACTCCCCGACAACCGGATCGCGGTAGGGATGGCGTTCTGGGGACGATGACCCATCCCGCTGGCCTGGCTCCCGTGCTCCACCTCTTTCTCACCGGCTTGCAATGATGCAACTCCCCGCGCTCGAAGACTTCCGCAAGACGAACGGGCCGACGTACGGACGGCCGTGGTCCGTGAATCCCGCCGGCGCGGACTTTACGCTCACGATCCCGGACATCGACGTCCTGTTCGAGGACGACGACGCGTGGAAGCCGCATCCGGAATCCTACGCGATGGCGATGCAGGTGATGGAGGAGCTGGACGGGATCAAGCAGAAGGCCGCGGAGTACCTGGCCCGCATCGTGGACGCCGAGCGGCACTGGATGCACGGCGAGGCGTACTTCAACCACGTGGAGTGCGATGCTCGGGACGAGCGGGTGACCGTCGCGATGTCGTGGGAGGCGGACATCTACGCGGAGTGGTCCGTCACCTTCGTTTGGCGCGAGCGCGAAGAAGGTGCCCTGGAGTACCGGCCGATCTCCATGGGTTTCCGCAACCGCTGAGCGGCGCGGCTTCTCGCCCGGCCCCGTCCCTCACGCCAGCGGGTCGCGGAGCGTTTCAGCGGAAGCATGCGGATGCGGATACTTCGGATCGGCGAAAAGGACGTGGTGTCCCTGCCCGGGATCCCGGGATGGGCGACCGGGCACCCTCTCCTGATCCGACGATCTCTTTGCGCATTCACGTTTTGCGGAAAGTGCGCATCGTCGTTCCGCACTTTCCCCCCGCCGCCGGGGCCGTTACACTACCAGGCAATCGTGCATCTTTCCCCATCAGAAAACATTTCGGAGGTCCCGTGCATCGCAGGAATCTCCCCGTAGTCGCGCTCGTGCTCACCCTCGCAACCGCGGCGTGCGGAGGCGGGGGCGGCAGGACGGGCGGGTCGCCCGCCCCCAGCGGCGTGGTGGGCGCGACCCAGCCGGCGGCGGCCGTGGAGCAGTTCATCGGCCTGGCGCAGCAGCAGCGCTACACGGAGATGGGCTACGTCTTCGGCACCGCGCGCGGGCCGCTGGCCGAGCAGCAGGACCCCGCGCGCGTGAGCCGCCGCATGCAGGCGCTGGCGACGGTGCTGCGCCACGAGAGCTTCGCGATGACCGGCGTGGGGCCCGTCAACGGCCGCCCCGAGGCGCGCCTGGTGACCGTGCAGCTGCGCCAGGGCCGCCGCACGGTGGACGTGCCCTTTACGGTAGTGCAGGGCCCCGGCGGGCGCTGGCTGGTGGAGGTGGTGGACATCGAGGCGGCGACCGGGGGGCAGCGAAGGGGCTGAACGGCAGGGATAGGGAATAGGGAATAGCCGGCAACTGCGGTCCGTGCCGTTGCTGGCTATTCCCTATTCCCTACTTCCCTATTCCCTGCTTTCCTCAGTGCCCCGCCTGCAGCAGCTCCACCAGCACCCCGCCCGTGGATCGCGGATGCACGAACGCCACGAGGTGCCCGGCGGCGCCGGCGCGCGGGGCCTCGTCGATGAGCCGGCGGCCCTCCGCACGGTATCGGTCCAGCTCGTCGGCGATGCTGGCGACGCGGTAGCACAGATGGTGCATTCCGGGCCCGCGCTTCGCGAGGTATTTGGCCACGGCCGAGTCGTCGCGGGTGGGGGCCAGCAGCTCCAGCCGGCCTTCGCCGGTGCCGAGGAACACCACCTCGACACCCTGCGAATCCACCCGCTCGCGGCCATGCCCCTTGTGCCCCGTGATAGATTCGAACAGGGGAAGCGATTCGTCCAGCGAGTGCACCGCAATGCCCACGTGGTCCAGCGCGTGCTCGGTCATCGGCCTCCCTGCGGGGTCGTGTGGATGGATCGGAACATCTTGAGTAAGCCGCGAACACGATAGCCCGGCGCGCCGGGCGCGGCTACCGCACAGGGTCCCGGCGACGGGGCACAGAACGGGGGAAGGGACACATGGCGGGAGACAACATCAAGACCATCACCGACGGCAACTTCCAGTCGGAGATCGCGGACAACAACGGCCTTTCCATGGTCGATTTCTGGGCGGCGTGGTGCGGCCCCTGCCGCATCATCGCCCCCTTCGTGGAGGCGATCGCGGACGAGTACAGCGGCCGCGTGACCGTGGGCAAGCTGGACGTGGACACCAACCAGCAGACCGCCGCGCAGTTCGGCGTGCGCTCCATCCCCACCGTGCTGTTCTTCAAGGACGGCAAGGTGGTGGACACGGTCGTGGGCGCCGTGCCCAAGCAGGCCCTGGACCGCAAGATCCAGGAGCTGCTGGCGGCCTGATGCACCGGAGCGCGGGCCGGGGCGCAACACGCGCGCCCGGTCCGCGCTCGCATTCTGCCCCGCCGGTTGCGGATTGCGGTGCGCCGCGCTCTCTGTGCATTCGCAAGTGATTTTGGCGCACCGGCTTGCACCCGGGCACGGAACGTGACTCCCGGGACGAGGTTCGCCGCATGCGTTCAGGCCACACCTCTTCGCCCGTCCCGCCCCAGACAATGATCTACCGCTTTCCCTGCGACGCGGCGTACCTCCCGCGCACCAAGCTGGCGTACGTAAACCTTCCCGGCATTCTCAGCGACGGAAAGCGCGACCGCCAGGCGCGCGTCCACGGCTTCGTGGCCGTGCAGCTGGGCGAGCGCTGCTTCCTGATCTTCATGCGCCAGGGGGACCCGTTCTACGCCGCGCGCATGACGCCCGGCGGGCGCGGGCCCGCGGCGCTCAGCGAAGTGCTGCGCCTGGCCTCCACGGAAAGCGAGCGGGGCGAGGGCGGGCAGATCGGCTACTTCGGCGCGTCGGAGGAGCAGCTGCGCATGATGCTCAGCACGCTGGTGAACGAGGCGCTGCCGCTCACGCAGGAGCTGGACGCGGCCGCGCCGGAGCGGCTGTTCCCCGTGCTGCGCGAGCGCGCGTTCACGGGCGTGCTGGAGCTGTGCGACGGCGGGCGCAAGCACTACCTGGCGTTCCAGGACGGCGGCTTTCGCACGGGGTGGTTCTCCGAGCGTGACGAGTCCGTCCCCATCCCCGAGTTCCTGCGCACCCTCTTTACGCTGGGCGCCGGGCTCAATGCGTCGCTGTACGACCTCCTGGACGAGCTTCCCATCCAGGCCGGCCCCGGCTTCGTGGACCTGTACCGCCGGATGATCGGCGGCACGCTGCGCGAGGTGGCGCTGGCAACGGGACGCGAGACGGCGCTGGCCATCGTGCAGCGGGGGCAGGGGCTGGCGGCGCTGGAGCACCCCGTGGTCGCCTCGTTCGACATCACCCCCGAGGGGCGGGTGGCGGGCGACCCCGTGGCCTCGCCGGACGAGCTGACGGACGGGGTGGCGCGGTGGATCACGGAGGTGCTCATCGCCGCGGCGGACCACCACGGCGTGGACCCCGCGGCCGTGGTGGAAAAGGTGGGACGCGACAGCCGGTTCGTGCTGCAGGAGCACGGCTTTTTCGCGCGGCTCCCGTGGACCGTGGCGATCTGACGCGTGGCTTCCCTCTACATCGTCAGCACGCCCATCGGCAACCTGGGCGACATCAGCCGCCGCGCCATCGAGGTGCTGAACGCGGCGGACGTCGTCCTGGCGGAGGACACGCGCCGCACGGGGATCATGCTCAAGCTGCTGGACGTGAAGGCGCGCCTGCTTTCTGCCCACGAGCACAACCAGGCGTCGCGCGCGGGGACGGTGGTGGAGATCCTGCGCGAGGGGCGCGACGTGGCCATGGTCACCGACGCGGGAACGCCGCTCCTTTCCGACCCCGGCGCACGCATCGTCCGCGACGTGGTGGCGGCGGGGTTCGCGGTGGTCCCCATCCCGGGCGCGTCGGCCCTGCTGGCGGCGCTGGTGGCGTCGGGGATTGACGCGGGGACGTTCACCTTTCTGGGCTTTCCCCCCCGCAAGGGCGGCTCGCGGGCGGACATGATGGAGGAGATCGCCGCCTCGCCGCGCGCCGTGGTCCTGTACGAGTCGCCCAACCGCGTCGGCAAGCTGCTGCGCGACCTGGCGGAGGCCGCGGGCGGGGAGCGGCGGGTGTGCGTGGCCCGCGAGCTCACCAAGATGCACGAGGAGTTCTGGCGCGGCACGCTGGCGGAGGGCGTGGAGCGCTACGAGGACGCGGAGGTGCTGGGCGAGGTGGTGGTGGTCGTCGCTGGCCGCCCCGAGGACGCGGAGCGCGAGGAAGAGGTGGATGCGCTCGCGGCCCACTCCATCGCCCAGGCGCTGCTGGGGCAGGGGCAGTCCGCCAGCGCCGTCGCCAAGGAACTGCGCCGGCGGATGGGCATCTCGCGCAACGACGCCTACCGCATCGCGCAGGAAGCCGCCGGCGCCGCCGAGGCGGAGGACGCGGCGGGGCCGGAGTAGGACGGATTCCGCGATCGCCTGGATGCGTCGCGGCCGTTGATTGGGATACTGAATCCGGAGCGAAGGCCGTACGCGTAATCCGTTCGGCGGCAGCCGCGGCCATCCGTCCGGAGCGAATCCCGTCAGGATGCAGGCGGATGCGCATCCACCCGGCGGAGCAGATTCGGGCGATGGCATCCAGGCGGATGTGCGGCCATCGTTCCGGATCGAATCGCATCAGGATCAAGGCGGATGCACGGCCACCCGTTCGGAGGCGAATCCGCAGGAGGGGATCGAATCCGATGTGCGGTCGCCCGTCCGGAACGATGGGTTTGGAGCCGTTGTGCGGGATCGGTCCGCGGCGGTGGAATCCAGGCAGTTGTGCGGGACCGACGAAGCAGATGGGTCGATCGGATCCCGGCGGACGCGCGGCCACCCGTCCGGAGCGAATGAATTCGCCGCTGGAAATTCGCGAAGTCCGCCTGCGCGGACTATCCGGCACGGGCGAGTGCCTCGGGATGAGGCAGGCATGCAGCCGGTCTAGGAGCGAATGATTCGCCGCTGGAAATTCGCGAAGTCCGCCTGCACGGGCAGGCACGGGCGGTGATTCGGAGGTGCGCGGCGTCGGCGGGTTTCGCCGTCGGCGAAGCGCGGTGAGCGTACGCGGCGGGTGAGCACGATTGATCGTTCGGCGGATGTGCATCCGCCCCTTCATCTTCCCAGTTTACCGGCGGCGATGGCCACGAACGCCCCGTTGGACGCACTCGATCCCATCCCCGTTCCCGCACTGGCGGGCGACCTGCCGCCGCGCGCGCGGGTGGATGCGCTCAACGCGCGCGCCTGGGAGATCCGCGCCCTGGACGCGCCGCGGGCCGCGTCGCTGGCGGAGGAGGCGCTGGGGCTGGCGGAGGCGGAGGGATACACGGCCGGCATCGCGCTGGCCCTGCGGATGCTGGGGCACCACCGATATCTCGCCCGCGCCGACTACGAGGGCGCGCTGCACGACCTGCGGCGCGCCCTCGCGTTGCTGGAGCGCTCCGGCGACCCGCGCGGCCGGGCGGACGTGCTGAACGGCATCGGCAACGTGCACTGGAAGCGGGGCGAGTACCCGGAGGCCATGCGCTGCCAGCTGCGCGCCCTGGAGATGCAGCGCGCGGCGGGCGACCGGCTGGGCGAGGGCCTGTCGCTCAACGCGCTGGGCAACGTCAGCTACCACCTGGGCGACTACGGGCAGGCGCTGGACTACTACCAGGCCAGCCTCAAGCTGCGCGAGGAGATCGGCGACCGGGTGGGCGTGGCGTACTGCCTGAACAACATCGGCAACATCCATGGGCAGCTGGGCGAGTCGCACCGTGCCCTGGAGTACATGCTGCAGGCGCTGGCCATCAAGGAAGGGGCGGATCCGCAGGCCGCCGCCATCTCCCTGCTGAACGTGGGGAGCGCCTACGCGGACCTGGGCGACGACGACCGGGCGCTGGAGTACATGGACCGCGCGGCCGTGCGCCTGCGCGAAACGGGCGCCCGCGACGCCGAGGCCACCTGCCTGCGCGACATCGGCCGCGTGCACGAGCGCCGGGGCGACGTGGCGCGCGCACTGTCGTGCTACCTGGCGAGCCTGGCGACGACGCGGGCGCTGGGCGCACGGATGTTGGAGGCGGAGACGCTCATCCGCCTGGGCGCCCTCCGCGTGCACACGGGAGAGCACGACGCGGGGCTGGCGGACCTGCACGCCGCGCTGGAGCTGGGCGCGCGGCCGCAGGTGTACGCGGCCCACGAGGCGCTCACGGAGGTGTACGAGGCCCGGGGCGACCTGGGCCGGGCGCTGGAGCACTACCGCGCCTTTCACGCCGCCTGGCGCGACGTCTTCAACGCGGAGACCAACGCGCGCATCAAGAGCGTGCTGGTGCGGGCGGAGGTGCAGCAGGCGCAGCGCGAGGCGGAGATCCTGCGCCAGAAGAACGACGAGCTCACGGCCGCGTACGGGCGGCTGCGCCAGGCGGACGAGGAAAAGGCGCTCCTCGTGGCGCGCCTTCGCGAGCAGGCGGCGGAGTTGGAGCGCCAGACGCGCGAGGATGCCCTCACGGGGCTGTTCAACCGCCGCCACCTGGACACGCTGCTGGCCGCGGAGTGGGAACGCGCCCTGCGCTTCGGCCGCGCGATGACGGTGGCCATGGCGGACATCGACCACTTCAAGGACGTCAACGACCGCTTCTCGCACGCCGTGGGCGACGAGGTGCTGCGGACCGTTGCGCGCATCCTGCGCGAGAACACGCGCGGCGTGGACGTCGTGGCGCGCTA